>JBBSEL010000007.1:0-18748 GCA_038239755.1 Chloroflexia bacterium
GCCAGGCTGGTGTTCAGCTTGTTGATCGTGTCGTCATAGTTGGGCTGCTGCACCGCTTCGATATAATACTTGGACTGGCTGGTGTTGAACTTATTCACCACCTGCTGGACAATCGCGCCGTTGGCCCCGGTCAGCCCATACCAGAAGGTGAGCTTGAGCGACCCGGCGGCAGGCGGCACAGTCGGGTAGAGGGTGGCGGTGGGGGCCGGGGCTGCCGGGGTGGTGGTCGTGCCAGCGGCGGCGGCTGTGGTGTTAGTCGGCGCGGCCATCGCCTCGGTCGGCGTGGCGGCGGCCATCGCTTCGGTATTGGTCGGCGCGGCCATCGCCTCGGTATTAGTCGGAGCCGCCATTGCTACAACCGTGTCGGTCGGCGCGGCCATTGCCGCGGTCGGGGCGGCGGTCGGCTGGGGTACGGCGGTCGCGGTGGCGTCCGCGCCGCACGCGGCCAGGAACCCGGTCATCAGGACCAGGATCAAGACCAGCGAGACCATCCGTTGGGCCTTTTCAAACTGTCGCATTTGTGCTTTCCTCCCTTGGATTTCCTTACATGGCGGTGTCCTCATTGAACACCGCACGGTTCTACGCTCGGTGAACTACCCCTTGAGTGCGCCTGCGGTCAGCCCGCGCACCAATTGCCGCTGGCCGAGCACCAGCAGGATCAAAGTGGGTACCATGACGATCAGCGTTCCGGCCATTTGCAGGTTATACAGCGCGACTTCGGAGGACCGAAACGCGGTGATGCCCACCTGCGTGGTGCGCCATTCGGAGCTGTCCGTCACCAGCAACGGCCAGTAGTACTGGTTGTAGGTGTTGAGGAACGCATAGACCGCCAGCGTGCCCAGCGCCGGGCGGGAGAGCGGCAAGAGGATCGCCACGAGGTAGCGGAACCGTCCGCAGCCGTCGATCACTGCCGCTTCGTACAGGTCGCGGGGGATGGTCAGAAAGTATTGACGGAGCAGGAAGATGCCGAACCCGCTCGCCAGGAATGGCGCGATGAGACCTTGGTAACTATCTTTCCATCCCAGTTGGACCACGGTCAGGTAATTGGGCACGATGGTCGCTTCCCACGGGATCATCAGCGTGCCCAGGAAGATGAAGAAGAACAACATCTTGCCCGGAAAGGTCAGCGTCGCCAGGGCATAGGCCGCCAGCGCCGAGGTGATCAACTGGCCCAGGGTCACGACCAGCGCCACCACGAACGAGTTGAGGATCCAGCGGCCCAGGTTCGGCTCTTGCTGGAACGCGGTGTTGAACACGCCCCAATCCAGGTTGCGGAAATCGGGAATGAGGTTGGGGGCCAGGGTGGGACCCTGGAGGGCCAACGACAGCGAAAAGAAGAGCGGGAACAACAGGATCAGCGCCGCGACAATCAGCAAGAAATACTGGCCCAGCCGCTTGCCGAGTTCGAGGACCCGTCCTTCGGATTGCACCGCTGCGACCGACACCGGATGTGCAAGTTCGCTCACTGGTAATGCACCCTCCGATCCAGCAAACGGAACTGGATCACACTTAAGATCAAAAGCACGACAAAGAGGACGACGGCGATGGCCGAGGCAAACCCGTAGCGGTTGTCTTTAAAGAAGGAGCTGAACAGGGCAAAGACCAACACATTGGTCGTGCCGTCTGGCCCCTCGTTGGCGATCAGCACGTTGAACTGCGTGAACGCCTGGAAGGCATTGATCGTGGAGATGATCAGCAGGAAGAGCAGGGTGGGGGTCAGCAGGGGCAGGGTCATAAAGCGGAAATTCTGCCAGCCGTTGGCCCCGTCAATGCGGGCGCTCTCATACAGGTCTTGCGGGATGCCTTGAATCCCCGCCAGGGCGACGATGAAGTTGAAGCCGAGGGAGGTCCAGATGGTCATAAAGGCCACGGCGGGCAGCGCCGTGGCCGGGTCGAGCAAGAGGCCGCCCGTTTTCAGGCTGAGCAGATCGACCACCCAGGTCGTCACCTTCACGCTGGGGTTGTAGAGCAGTGCCCAGATCACGCTGGCGCTGGCGACCGAGATCGCTACCGTGCTGGTGTAGATCGTGCGGAAGAAGGCGATCCCACGGATTTTGGTCGCGGCCAGCACGGCCAGGGCCACCGCGATGGCAATACCGATTGGCACCACCATCAGACTGAACTGGATCGTGGTGAGGATGCTCCGCAGGTACTCGTCGCGCCCACTGCCGTCAGCGTTGAGGATGCGCAGGTAATAGGCCCCGCCATTGAAGCGCACCGCCTCGCCCGCCTGGTTGGTGACGAAAAAGCTCAACGCCAGCGAGCGCAAGAAGGGCACAAAGGTGAAGGCGATAAAGAGCAGCAGGGCAGGGGACATATAGAGGATGGCCCAGGCCAGGTCACGCCAGCGCCCGGCCTGGCTCCGCACCATCGGGGCTGCCGTCGCCTGGGTCACGTCGAGCAGCTTGCCGACCGGCGGCGCGGGGGCGGCGGGGCTGCTCAGGGGGTCCGCAGGGCTATCCTGCTCGCGGTTGTCGAGGGTGATCATTTACACATGTGCTGTCACTGGCGGACTGGGCGTCGTCCGATTCTTACATGCACGACCGATCTGCTACGCTGCAAATAGTATAGATCGCTCTTATTAGCAGGTTATTAGTGGGCTGTTAAGAAGTTGGTTTTGCACGCTTGGCTGCGAGTATAGCACATGCCTCCGTCTGGCGCAACTCGGGCGCGCCGGATCGCCGGATCGGGTATCCGGGTCGTAGCACTGTCACCCCTGGCGGCGTGCCCTGTTGCGGAGCAGGCGGAGTGGTTCGGGGCCGCGCTTGACGGGTTGTGGATGGTGTATAATGTGGGCACCTGGGCGGCGAGCCGATCCTCCCGCGCCCGGCGCTTATTTGCTCCTGATCAGCGCCTGAAGAAGCACGGCGCGTTGCCCCGGCTCGGTGGATACAGTATAATAAAGCAAGCTAGTCCCGTTCGATGACCCAGCGTGGGGCCTGGGGTTTCGACCTACTCTCAACCAAAGGGGTGGTTACCTTTATGGATACCGCCAGATCGACGACCGGTATTGCGACACCCGGCCCACGGCGTCTGGAGCCGCTGGAACCCTCGCCCGAACTGTTGGCCCTGAGCGCGGCCTTGACCACGGAACTGGACGCCTGGGCGGCTGCCGAAAACTCGGCCTATCAGGACGACCCGCCGTCGCTGGAAGCGCTGAACGTACACGACCACCGTCCGGCATATGTGGGCCGCGAACTGAATACCTCCGCCCACACCTTCACCCTCGACTTTTTGGCCGCGACCGAAGGGGCGCGCTTCGCCCTGCGCCTGGTGGAGGCCCGCGACGATCCCCAGCCGTTTATCGAATGGCTGTTGCAACTGCCCGAAGTGAAGCGGACCTATGGCTTCGACACGGTGGCCGGGTTGGTGGTGCTGCGCGGCGACTCCAACGCCCAATTAAGCTGGCAGAACGTGCTGGCCCGCTCCTACGATGCCACCTATTTTGTGGACCCGTCGGTGGATGCGCTCGCCCTTACCACCCTGGCCCGCCAGATCGTGGGCGACCTGCTCGAACACGGCTCCACCGCCCGGCTGTGGGATCTGTGGGAGCACGAGCGCACCGAAAGCGACCAGCGCGAATATGTGCTGGGCAAGAACTTCTTGCAAGCCTACGTGGACCTGGACGATGAGGAGAACCCGCTCCAGCAACGGGCCGACGTGCTGGCCCGCTGGGGGCAGGGGCCGAAAGTGGACGAGGTACTCGCCACCCTGATCGGCCACCTCGACACGCTGGGGGTGCCCTACGACCGTGATGTGCCCGGCGGGATGGTATCGCCGCTCCTGCGCCGTTATCTGCCCGGCTTCACCTGGCCGCTGGTGATCGATGATCGCTTCTCGCTGCTGCTGATGGACGTGCCGACGGAGCCGATGACCGGGGCCGAACTGATCCAGTGGACGACCCTGGCCCGGTGCAGCCGCTACTGGTTGGACAAGACCGGCGACCTCCACTGGAACGAACGCTCGAAGGTGCCGCTGCTGGTCCTCTCGTCTCCTATCGTCGGCCCGCCCTACACCCCGTTGTCGCCGATCGAACTGCTGGCCGGAGCCGGGTGGTGCCTGGTGACACCCGCTGAGTTGAACGCCCCCGACCAGGTGCAAGAATTGCTGGCCCGCGCTTCCCATCGCCCGGTCGTCTGATTTTAGATTTTAGATTTTGGATTGCCTGGATGCGCTCCATTTTCGATCCAAAGTCCAAAATCCAAAATCCAAAATCTAAAATCCTATGAGCATAGAGCGCGTCGCCTGTCCCCGCTGTGGGGCACCCAATGACCCCGCCGCCCCCCAGTGCGCGGTTTGTGGCGCGCCTCTCACCGCCGCGCCTGCCCCGGTCGCTGTGCCGCCCGCTGCGCCGCCTTATGCGGTCTATAGCCCCGCACCCTCGGCAGGGGTTGTTCCGCCTCCGGTTGCCCCGCCGCCGTCGGCCCCCCGCCCCAATCGGGGGCCGGTGATCGGGCTGGCGCTGGGGCTGGTCAGCTTGTGCCTGGTGGTGGGGTTGGTCGGCGGCGTGCTGGTGCTGGCTCCTGGGGGGGTGCTGCCCTTCCTGGCGCCGCCCACGCCCACCCCGGTGGACCCGGTGCAGGTGCTGAATGCGGCGACCACGGCGCTGGCCGATGTGAAGACCATGCATTACGATATGGTCGTCACCTTCAACGACCTGCCCGCCGACCCGACGACGGCCCCCACCGTGACCCTGCATCTGGTGGGTGATGTGGCCTTCCCCGGCGACTACACGATGCACACCACCGAGTTCGGCGACCTGATCGTCCTGGGCGAGGATGCTTATGTGCGTTCTGACCCGCAGCAACGTTGGGCGCGCCGCCTGGCAAGCGATGCCTCGCCCGATCTCGCCCCGACCAACCCGACCGCCCTGGCCCGCTTTATCCAGTTTGCCCGCGACCCGATCCTCGATAGCACGGTGGTCAGCGGCACCCAACACCTGCTGAAGATCAACTTCTTGCTCAACACCGCGCAGATGGTGGCCGAGCAAGGCCCCGCCTCTACCGGCAGCGTGCTGAGCGGCAGCCGGGTGGTCTGTAACGCCTTTATCGGAGCGGAGGATTACCGGCTCTACCAGCTTCAGCTGGATCTCGAATTGCGCGGCAACAACAAGGCCGCCATCGCCGCCACCTTCAGCAACTTCAACGCCCCGGTCACCATCGAAGCGCCCACCGAC
This sequence comes from Chloroflexia bacterium, assembly GCA_038239755.1. Taxonomy (GTDB): domain Bacteria; phylum Chloroflexota; class Chloroflexia; order QHBQ01; family JAICKM01; genus JBBSAN01. Next base: position 5,177 of record JBBSEL010000007.1, read on the forward strand.
CTCCAGCCTTAGCACCGGCCTGGCGCAAAAAGAAGCGGCCAGCGGAGTCGCTCCGCAGGCCGCGTCTTGGGTTGTGCGTCTCGTATCTGTTCCCGCTACAGGGAACCCTTGAGCAAGATCGGGGTGGTGGGGGTGTCGCTCCCGCCCACCTTTTCGGCGGTGATCCCGGCCAGTTGGAAGGTGCCGAGCGGTTGTTGGGCATCCACGATCAGCAGGCCATACCCATCCGGCGATGTCTGGAAGATGCCCGCCCGCTGCGGGGTCGCGGCGATCAGCCAGAACTCATAGGTCTTGTCCGGCGGCAGGGCGGGCAGGTTGCGGGTGATCAGCACGGCGCGGTTGGTGGCCGGATCAACCCACATATTGCCGCTGGCCCCCGGTAGCGCGTCGGTGCCGACCAGCGGGCGGGCAACGACCTGGGCGGACCCCAGCACGGCCAGCGCGGTGGCGCGTTCCTTCTGGAGCGCGTCGCTGGCGGCTTGCAGGTTGGTGACCTGCGTCTGCAACCCGGCCTGATCGCTGTGGGCCTGGGTCAGTTCCAGTTGCAAGCGGGCTTGCTCGGCCTGCACGGCTTGCACCTGGTCTTGCAGGCTGATCCCCCAGAACCCGGTCGCCAGCAGCAAGACGGCCATGACCGCCGCTGCTGCCCACCCGGAGCGGAGGAATCCGCCCGCGAACCAGGCGCGCAGCGCCGCCAGCGGGCTGACCGGCTCTGCCGCCCGGATCGGGCGTGGCTGGGCACGGAGGGCCGGGGCGGGCGCTTCCGCCAGCACTGCGCGCGGCGGGAGGGCGGCCAGCTTTTGGGCGAACCGCACCTCGTGATCCTGCGGCACCAGCAGATCTGCCGTGTCGGCCAACAGCGCGAACGCGGTGACCGTGCGCCGGAGCGCCACCAGTTCACCGGGACAGCGCGTGCAGGTTTGCAAGTGCGCTTCCATCGCAGTCATTTCTTCTGGCTCCAGGATGCCCAGGGCATACGCCTCGAGCAAGCTCTCAATATTCTCTTCGGCGGCTAGACCATCTTCCATCGTACTCACGCTGCCTCTGCCTATTACTACATGAACCAGTGGTATCTCTCATCGCCTTGTTGCCAATCAATCGCGTGGACTGACACTCTCCATTGCCACACGCATTTTCTGTAACCCGTTACGGACCCGGGTTTTCACCGTTCCTAGCGGTTGCCCCAGATAGGAGGCGATCTCGCTCTGCGTCATCCCCCCGTAGTAGGCCAGTTCCAGCACCTGCCGTTGGGCCGGGGTAAGGTCCGCTAGGGCGGCGCGCACCCGCTCGCGGTCTTCGTTGATGATCAGTTGATCTTCGAGCGGCGCACCCGGGTCGGCCAATGTTTCTTCCCCGCTACCTTCCTCACCCTGTTCATAGAACGGGGTGGGCAACGGGGTGAGCCGTCGCCGGGACCGTAAGTCGTTGGCGGCGCGGTGATGAATCACCGTTAGCAACCAACTAGAGAACGCGCCACGATCAGGGTTATACAGTTCCGGCTTTTGCCAGACCTTCAGGAATACGTCCTGCACACAATCCTCCGCGGCAGTCGCGTCACTTAGCATCCGATAGGCGAGGGCAAACGCGCGGCGAAAATAGCGCTCGTATAACATCTGTAACGCCCCAGTTTCCTGCGCAATCACCGCCCGCATCAGATCGCGATCGGTCGGTTCGGAGTGTGGCAATTCAAACCGCATGATGCCCTCCTGCATAGCGGCGACAGGCGACATCATGTTGTCACCTGGGGCAGGTTTACTGCCAAGAACAGGGGGCGTCATAGTGGTGGGATCATTCCACGAATCCGGGCGTACCATAGTCTTTGCTCCTGCCGTTTCACTCTAAAACCATGCAGGAGGCCCCGGACATACCCCCCCGCGTTTATTGTGGGTCCCCACCGGCTTGGCTTGCAGGAACCGTGCCCTCTTCCCCCGGCCACCGGTTTAAGAGTTGTGAGCAGGATCGCTATTCAGTTCGGCTCTGTTCAATGTACCAATTGGAGTTTGTTACTGTGCTGGGCCAGTTCTCCACATTGTACAGACCACTATTTTATAGTTAACCCGGCTGCGGTAGGAATGGATTGTACTATGGAATCCTAGATCACGGGGGAATTAGGTAGAGGCACCCTTTAGGCCCGGTGCTTGTGCCCGGCGGAGGGGATGCGGGGCGTGGCTGGGGCGGAACGGGCGACGGAATGAAGAAGGCCTCGAAGTCCACCGGGGAGGGACGACGAGGCCTCGACCTTCCATCAACGCGAAAGGCGTTGACTTGCGGTTAGCTAGGTTAGGAGCGCGGGCGTGTGGCCCTTGCCATTTAATTTACCCCTGATAAAGACTCTTGGATCTGTGTTGGTTAAGCTTCTGACGATAGTTTTGTTGGTTAAGCCTCTGCCGAAAGTCCTTGCGCGGCCAGCAAGCGACTGAGTTTTTGCAGACCCAGCCGGATACGGGTCTTGACGGTGCCGAGCGGATCGCCCAGCGTCTCGGCAATTTCCATCTGAGTCAGGCCGCGAAAAAAGGCCAGTTCAATCGCCTGGCGCTGGGCCTGGGGGAGTTGGGTCAGGGCTTCATGGATCGTGCTGCGGCGCATGGTGGCCCAGGCAATGTCTTCGGGGCCGGGGGCCGATTCGTGGAGATTGACCAGCATCTCGTCGGCCCCTGGCGCGGTCTGCGGGCGGCTGCGGCGGCGGCGCAGTTCGTTCACCGCCAGATTATGGATGATGCTGAGCAGCCAACTGGCGAAGCGCCCGCGCTGGGGGTCAAAGCTCTGCGCATGGTTCCACACCCGCAGAAACGCCTCCTGCACGATCTCCTCTGCCGACTCGCGATCTCCCACCACCCGCAGGGCCAGGGAAAAGGCCGGGGTCGCGTAGCGCTCATAGAGGAGCGCTACCGCCGACTGATCTCCCGCCGCGACCCGTTGCACCAGTTCTCGGTCCGCGTTATCCATTTCGACCGTATGGGTTCGGGTATGAGGGCGGTTCGTCAGGTTCGCTATCGGGTTCAACGCCAGATTTTCTACCGTGCTTGATGCGCCTACCATAGATTTGCTCCCGGTCGAAGGTGAGAGTTTTGGAGTCCAGTATGTCCCTGTCCTGCTGACATATGCGGCTGGGCCGTTATCCTTCGCCCACCATTATCATACCACATGCTGCAATGTTTGTCAATAGTTTTGCATAGGTTTGTTCAGAGGAATAGATCTCTTAATTAAGGGCCTGGGTCCTCTGTTTGTTCCCAGGTCTTCAGCCAGTTGGCCCTTCCGAATGGTCTTGGTGCTGACGAGATCGTTCAGCATTTGGGCGGATGATCGGTCTGCGACCTTTCTACAATTAAATCTGTGGAAACTTGACTTGCTGCCTGGGCTGGGGTATAATAGACAGTGGACAACTCGTATTCGGCTGTTGTCTCTTTCTTCAGCAAACCACTAATTTGAGGGCTGCCCTCGCGACGGCTCTGTGATAGCAAACAGGAACAGGAGAAGCAACACATGACTGACGTGCTTGGTACAGCTCTAGGCAGTGGGGTCGTAGAGAGCGACGACGCGAACTACCGGTATGGCTTCCATATGCCGGAAAATTATGTCTTCAAGTCGCGCCGTGGGCTAAACCACGAAATTGTCGAAGAGATTTCTTATATGAAGGGCGAGCCGGACTGGATGCGTAAGTTCCGTCTGCGCGCCCTCGACATCTTCCTGCGCAAGCCGATGCCGCAGTGGGGCGGCAACCTGAACGATATTGATTTTGCCAACATCTTCTATTACATCAAGCCCACCGCCGAAGCGGCCCGCACCTGGGACGATGTGCCAACGGAGATGAAGGAAACGTTCGACCGCCTGGGCATTCCGGAGGCCGAGCGCAAGTATCTGGCGGGCGTGGGCGCGCAGTATGAAAGCGAAGTCATCTACCACAGCATCCGCGAGGACCTGGCGAAGCTGGGGGTGATCTTCACCGACATGGATACCGCGCTGCGCGAGTATCCCGACCTGGTGCGCGAGTACTGGGCGACGATCATCCCGGCGGGCGACAACAAGTTCTCCGCCCTGAACAGCGCCGTGTGGAGCGGTGGCTCGTTCGTCTACATCCCCCGCGATGTGCGGGTGGATATCCCGTTGCAGGCTTACTTCCGCATCAACGCCCAGAACATGGGCCAGTTCGAGCGGACGCTGATCATCGCCGAGCCGGGTAGCCAGGTCCACTATGTGGAAGGCTGCACCGCCCCGACCTACAGCAGCGACAGCCTCCACAGCGCGGTTGTTGAGATCGTGGTCAAAGAAGGCGCACGGGTCCGCTATACCACCATCCAGAACTGGTCCACCAACGTCTACAACCTGGTGACCAAGCGGGCGCAGGCGTTCCGCGATGCGACAATGGAGTGGGTCGATGGCAACCTGGGCAGCAAGCTGACCATGAAGTACCCGGCGGTCTGGCTGATGGAGCCGGGGGCGCGGGGCGATGTGCTCTCGATTGCCTTCGCCGGGAACGGCCAGCACCAGGACGCGGGGGCGAAGATCGTCCATATGGCCCCGCACACCTCGTCCACCATCGTCTCCAAGTCGATCTCGAAGGGCACCGGGCGGGCCAGCTATCGCGGGCTGCTCGAAGTGCAGGCGGGGGCCGAAGGGTCCAAGAGCAACGTCCGCTGCGACGCGCTGCTGCTAGACGAAGAGGCCCGCACCGACACCTATCCCAGCATCCAAATCCACGAGGACCGGGTGCAGATCAGCCACGAGGCGACGGTGAGCAAGGTCGGCGAAGAGCAGCTCTTCTACGCGATGAGCCGTGGCCTGAGCGAGCCGGATGCCTACAGCATGATTATCAACGGCTTCATCGAGCCGATCACCAAGGAAATCCCGCTGGAATACGCGGTTGAGCTAAACCGGCTCATCCAACTCCAGATGGAAGGCTCCATCGGCTAATCGACTCCAGCTAGCCAACGCAAAAGGCGACCCCCCAGCGGGGTCGCCTTTTCTTGTGAGCGTACCGTACCGCTTCATCGCTGTATAGGAGAATCATGCAACCCGCCGCCGACTCGTCCGTTACGATAATGCGGGCTTTATGGAGTCGCGGCGAGGGGGTGTCCGCGACCATAGCCGGATGAAGCGCGAATCGCTTGCTGATTTGTAATCTTCGGCCAGCTAGTAGACCATAGATCCGGCAACCACAACATAGCGGAGCGACCCGGTAATGAGCCGATTGCAGACCACCGGGTTTGTTTGACAAGCTGCTGACGGATTCGCTATACTAGGGGACCATCTCTGCGGATGGCATGGTACCAGGCACAGCATGATAAGACCGGGCGCTCTCTTCTGGTGGACCAGAGGGTGAGCCGAGGCCGGGATATCGAATTTTCCTCGCCTTACAACCCCCCGCTCGTTGGTCTTGCAGGCATTGGTTTCCCTAAAGGCGAGTGGGCAGGGGGGGCTATCCCCTGCATGAAGTGAAGCTGCCAGATAGCACGGGCGCTCTGGGCCGCAAGGGTGCGGCCCTGCGGGTGTGGCGTGCCCCTGGCTCAGTAGTAGGTTGTCTTGCGAGACCGGTTTGCGTTTGATCAGGCCGCATGGCTGCCCCTCGGCAGGTCCGTGGCCTCGAAAAAAGCAGTTTGTCTATAGTGAAGATCCTATTAGAAGGACGGAGAATAATGACGAAGAAAGCAACGATCATGCTCCTACTTGTCGCCGCGTTGTTGTCGGCAGCAGTAGCAGTCGGAGCAAGCCCCGCCCCCCCGGCCCAGAGTGCCGCCACCCATGTGATCGTGACGGACCCGACTGCGGCGCGCGGCACGCCACCCCCGCCCATCGTCGCCGCCCCCGCACCCCTGGCGGCCATCGGGCCGGTGCAATTCAGCAGCGACTTTTCCAGTGCTGATCTCTCTGGCTGGCAGGGTCACCCCTGGCTGACCGGTGATGAACCGGCCAGTTGGCGCGTCATCACCGGTCGCCTGCAACAGGATGGCGACCATGCCCAGCAGCCCAAGGACGAACCCGCCGTGCTGCTCGGCCCCACCACCGGCAGCGCCTTCCAGCTAGATGCCGCGCTGCTGCCCGAAGGCGGCGAGCCGCTGGGCCTGGTCTGGAACGCGACCGCTAGTGGCTACACCCGCGCCGTCTTCTATAGCGCGAAGGGGATGGAGCCGGGCGACCTGACCGTCGTGATCGAGCAGGTCGCGGGCACGCAAGTCACGCGCCTGGCCGGGGCCGCCGCCCACACCTGGGCCGGTTGGACCTACAACCAGTGGTTCCAGGCCAGCGTGCGGGTTCAGGATGGCAACGTGACGATCCTGGTCGACGGCCAGCCCCTGCTGACCGCGCCGGTCGCCGCCACCCCCGGCCAGGCCGGGGTCTACACCACAGCGATGGGCTACAGCGCGTTCGATAATGTGCGCGTGCAGCAGCCGACGGGCGCCCTGCCCACCGGCCCGACCAGCGCGCCGGTCCCTGCCGCCCGCCCGATCCTCCCTGTGCCCGCCGCGCCGAACGCCGAAAGCTGGAACCCGGTTGGTGGCATCAACCTGTCGTATGAAATCGCGGGCAGCAGCGACGGGGCCGGGGGGGTCTCGGCCCTGTCCAACGGCGCGATTGTGGCCGGCTGGACGTCCTTCACCGACCACTTCGCCGTCAGCGTGAACCACAACAACACCTTCAACGGTGCCCCGGTGGGGGTGGACACTCTGGCCCAGCAGAACTCTGCCGGGACCCTGATCAACCTCGGCCAGGCGAAAGATGCGCAGAACCGGGTTTACATCGTCTGGGCACACCAGTTGAGCAGCGGCCAGAGCCAGGTTGAGTATGCCCGCTGGAACAACGGGGTCTATGACATCGGCCCGGTAGCAATCGGCGTGACGGTTTCGCCGCCCGGCAGCCCGCTGCGGAAGAACGCTGGCGTGGCCGTCGATGGCCTGGGCGGGGTCCATGTGGTCTGGGGCCGCGATAACGAGAGCCTGTTCTACACCTACGCCGCCGATGGCGTCCACTTTTCCCCGCCTTCGAGCCTGCCCTGGACCAGCGGTGTGCTCAGCATCGGGGTGGGCGCAACGACCAATGGCACCGGCTTTGTCTCCTGGATTGACCGGGCCAACGATCCGAACGGTGATGCCCATGTCGCCATCCACCAGTCGAACGGCACCTGGGCGGTGACCGACGTGTCCCTGGGGATCGGGGGCTATACCCACTCGCCCTCGCTGGCCGCCGACCCGTTCGGCGGGATGCGTGTGGTCTGGGACGACTCGCCCCCGAACGGGCTGGACCCGCGCTACAACCTGCCGACCTCGCGCCCGCCGGACGATATCTACTATCGTGAGTGGCATCCCGGCACCGGCTGGGACAGCAACGTCTACGTCGTCAGCTACGATCCGGGCGACTCGCTCGCCCCGCACGCCGCCGTGGATGCGGGTGGGGTGGCGCACATCACCTGGAACGACCCCAGCTACTCGTCCGATAACGCCTTCCGCATCTGGTATGTCCGTGGGAGCGCCGCCACCGGGTTCATCTCGGCCTACTCGCTGGTCCCCTGGACCACCAATTACTACTCGAAGGACTCGGGTATTGATATCGGTGGCCCGGCGGTCCATGTCACCTACTCGATCGTCGTCGGCGGCAACAAGGACCGGGCCTACCTGTGGAGCACCAGTGCTATAGGGATCGTCCCGACCAACACGCCGACCCCGATCCCGACCAACACTCCGATCCCCACGCCCACTGCTCGCTGCCTGGGCGAACGCTACTCGGACGTGTGCCCGTCGGACTACTTCTACCAGTACACGATCAACCTGACCAACCTGAGCGCCATTTCGGGCTACCCCTGCGGTGGCCCGTTCGAGCCGTGCTACCCGCCGACGAACGCGCCCTACTTCCGCCCCTACAACTCGATCACCCGCGCCCAGGCGATGAAGGTGGTTGTCACCGCCTACACCCTGAGCGGGCAGATACCGGCCACGAACACCTTCGAGGATGTGCCGACGACCAACACCTTCTTCCAGGTGGTTGAAATCGGCTATACCAACGGGCTGATCAGTGGGTATCCCTGCGGTGGGCCGTTCGAGCCGTGTGTCGCGCCCGGCAACAAGCCCTACTTCCGCCCGAACAACCAGGTGACCCGGGGGCAGCTTTCCAAGATCGTGGCGATTGCTCGTAACTATCCGACGCCCCCGACCAACACCCAGACGTTTGAGGATGTCCCGGTGGGCAGCACGTTCCAGGTGTATGTCGAACGGATCGCCAGCTACGGCATCATCAGCGGCTACCCCTGCGGTGGGGTGGGTGAGCCGTGCGTGCCCCCAACCAACCGCCCGTACTTCCGCCCGAACAACCCGGTGACCCGTGGGCAGGCGGCCAAGATCATCGACATCGCCCGCGTGACCTCGCCGCCGCAGCCGACCGCGACCCCGCTGGCGACGAACACGCCGACGGCCACGAACACGCCGGCGGGCACGCCGACCTCCACCGTGACGGCGGCTCCTAGCAACACGCCGACGGTCACGGTGACCGGCACGCCGCCGACGGCGACGGCGACCGGCACCGCCACGGTGACCGTCATGGCGACCGCCAACAAGCAGGTGGCCGCCCCGACGCGCACGCCGTTCGTCTTCTCGAACCGTTAACCAGGGACACGCCCGGCGTGTCCTCAACCCCGCGGGTCCGTGCTTTACCGCACAGACTCGCGGGTTTTTTACACCCCCGGTATGAAAAAATATTCTGCGTATGTCACATCGCAAATAATAGGGTCTCGTGTATTGACATAACGAACCGTCTAGATGTATAATGCCGTTACTGCTATTCATGGGTTCTAAATCACCGGCTTGCCCGTGGCGGTAGGCTTAGAGGAGAGGGAACATATGAGATTCGCCCTGCTGATCGCCTCCGGGGTGCTGCTGTTGACAGCATTCCTCACGGGTGCGTGTACTCCCCCCCTGCCCCCGGCGGCAGGCGCGCCCGGACTTCAAACCACCCCAGGGACCACAACGGGCACCGCGCCTGCCCTCCCCGCCGCCGAAGGCCCGGTGCGTTTCAGCGCCGACTTCTCCTCGCCCGACCTGAGCAGTTGGACGGCCATCCCCAACTATCTGGGCGATGACCTGGCCCAATGGCGGGTCGAAGAGGGCCGCTTGCAGCAGTTGGGCGATTATGACTATTCGCGCAACGACAAAGCGGCGGTGCTTCTCGGCCCCGACGGGGGCAGCGCCTTCCAACTGGACGCCGCTCTGCTGCCCGAAGGCATCGCGCCGGTGGGCCTGGTTTGGAACGCCGAGGGCACCCGCTATAACCGCGTGGTCTTTGGCGATACCCGGTCGGTGGCCGCCCTGCCCACGATTCGCATCGAACAAGTTGACGGGGCCAAGATCACCACCATCGCCACCGCCCCCCGTGGTGCCTGGTCGGGGTGGACAAGCGGCGAATGGTTCCTCGCCAGCGTGCGCGTATCCGGCTCCACGGTCATCGTCCTGGTCAACGGCCAGGCGGTGTTGCAGGCGCAGATGCCCGCCGGCACCGGGCGGGTGGGGGTTTATACCACCGCCGAGCGCGTGGCGGCTTTCGACAACATCCGCGTGCAACAGCCGACCAGCCCGCTCCCCGCCGTCGCCACCCCCGGCGCGGCGGTCCTCCCGGTGCCCAACCAGCCGCTCGATTGCACCGGCCTGCCCACACCTGGCCCCAACGAGGGCTGGCGCGCCCCGCAAAACATGGTGACCGATCCGGGCGGCGTTTTTAGTAGTTCGGGGGCAGGGGATGTGAGTGGACGGCCTAATGGGGCCGTCTTTGCCGGATGGACCGAGGCGGTCCTGGTGAGCGGCACCCCGGTGGTCGGGGTCGTGGGCAACTACAACGATAGCAAAGGTGGCTCGTTCGCCGGGCACGCCGCCCAGGTGCTCGACAACCGCGTGGTCAACAATATCTTTTACAGTGCTTCGGACGCCGCCGGTCGGGTCCACATGGCCTGGGCCCATTATTATGACAGCGACGGCACCACGGCGATCTGGTATGCCCGTTGGGAAAACGGAGCGTTCACCCGTGCACCGGGCGAACTCACCCAGACCCACGAATCGACCTTCACCAACCTGGCGGGTATCGCCGCCGACGCGACCGGGCGGGTCCACATCATCTGGGGCCGCCGCGACACGACGGGCACCTCCACCCTCTGGTATACGGTCAGCGCCGACAGCGGCAACACCTGGTCGGCGCGTGAGAACCCCTTGCCCGCCGTGAATCGCAGCCTGGTTTCCAATGTCACCGTGGGCGCGACCAGCACCGGGCAAGCCTTTGTCGGCTGGACCGACGACAGCGCCTCCCCCGGCAGTGGTTCGTTCGACCTCATTGTCCGCAACCGCACGACGGCGGGGGCCTGGGGCACCGCGGTGAATGTCTCCTGGCGCGGGGGAGCACGCTACTACGCGCGCGGTCCATCGCTGGCGGGTGACAACACCGGCGGGATGCGCGCGGCCTACGCACGCGGCCAGACCACCGACCCCAGCAGCGTGAGTGACATTTACTATAGCGCCTGGACCAGCGCCGGGGGGTGGAGCACGCCCAATTCGGTGATCGTCAATACCGACGACTCTTACCAGCCGCGCATCACGGTGGATGGGAGCGGTATCGCCCATGTGGTTTGGTCTGATGTGACCGGCGTCAACTACTCGCGCCCCTGGTATGGGCACGGGGGCACGGGCGGGTTCACCTCCTACACGCTGGCCTGCGTGGTCGGCCCCGATGGGCAGGGCAAAGACCCCTCGATCAGCTACAGCGACTCGACCATCCATATCAGCTATTCCTGGGTGGCGATTGGCTCCAGTATTAAAGACCGCTATTATGTCTGGCGGCCCACCGCCCCCGCCGCCACCGCCACGCCGGTCGTCCCCCCGACGGCCACTCCGATCTTCTGCCCCGGTGCCCGCTTCCAGGATGTCTGCCTCGGCAGCACCTTCTGGGGGAACATCGAGCACCTCGCCATCATCGGCGCGATCAGCGGCTACCCCTGCGGCGGCGCGTTTGAACCGTGCGACCCGCCGAGCAACCGGCCCTACTTCCGGCCCAACGCCAACCTCACCCGCGGCCAGGTGGCGAAGGTCGTCACCCTCGCCTTCGTGATCAACACGACGATCCCGGCGACCCAGCAGACCTTCCAGGATGTGGCAACCAACAGCACCTTCTGGGTCTATATCGAGCGGTTGGTCGGGCGCGGGGCGATCAGTGGCTATGCCTGCGGCGGGCCGGGCGAACCGTGCGTCGCCCCGACCAACCGGCCCTACTTCCGCCCGAACAACAACGTGACCCGCGGCCAGTTGACCAAGATCGTGGCCCTGGCGAAGAACTGGGCGCTGGCGAACCCGGCCACTTCATCCTTCCAGGATGTGGCCGTCGGCAGCACCTTCTTCCAGTACGTCGAAACCGCCAAGCAGGCGAACATCATCAGCGGCTATCCCTGCGGTGGGGTGGGCGAGCCGTGTGTGGCCCCCGGCAACAAGCCCTACTTCCGCCCGAACAACAACGTCACCCGCGGCCAGGCATCCAAGATCATTGACCTGGCGCGTCTCTCAGCCCTGCCCACCGTGACGCCCACCCCTCCGGCGGTGACCAACACGCCGACGACCCCGCCGACGAATACGCCGACCTGGACGCCGACGAACACACCGACTTCGGCGGCAACAAGCACGCCGCTACCAAGCAACACCCCCGTACCGAGCAATACGCCGGTCGCCAGCAATACGCCGGTCGCCAGCAATACGCCGGTGGCGAGCAACACGCCCGGCCCGAGCAGCACGCCGACGAATACGCCGGTCAGCACGGCCACGGTGACGCCGAACGTCAGCGCCACCCCGGCCCCGCCCAGCAACACGCCGCTCCCGACGACCACGCCGACGCTGGCTGTGACCGCGACTACGACGGCGACGACCCCACCGACGCTGCCCCCCGGCCCGGTCATCATCAGTATCACCCCGGTGGCGGTGGAAGAGCATGACGTGGTTACCGAGGTCACGATCAACGGCCAGAACTTCGGTTCGCCGGGCAGCGTGGTCGTCAACGGGGTGACCGCGCTCATCGATCTCTGGACCCCCACCCAGATCCAGTTCCACATCAATACCAACACGCCGCCCGGCTCCGCGTTGACGATCATCCGCAACGACAACGCGCAGACCAGCACCACCACGTTCCAGGTCTACCCCCGCGTGCGGCCTTACGTGATCGGCTACCTGCCGTCGTCGGTCTGCCAGGGTGATTCGACCACCGAGATCCTCATGTCGGGCCAGCGCTTCGGCGTGATCACCGGTACGGTGGTCCTGGCTGGGGTCTACACCGCCACGATCACCTCGTGGACCGACACGCAGATCCGCTTCCACATCGACCCGAACACCGCGGCGTTCTCGCCCATCTTCGTCCATGTCACGTCACCGCTCAACGGGCAGTACAAAGAATACGGCGGCTTCTCGGTGCGGCCCTGCAACTCTCCGACCCCGACCATGACGACGACCGGCACGGTGACCCCCACGGCTCCGCCGAGCGCGACCGCGACGGTGACCCCGAACGTGACGGCGACACCCACCGGCACCCCCACCGTGACGAGCACAGTCACGGCCACGCCGACGATTACGCCGACAGTGACGGCCACAAGCACGATCACGAACACGCCAACGAGCACAGTGACGTATACGCCGACGAACACGGCCACGGCCACACCGACGAACACACCGACGAACACACCCACCAACACGCCGACGGACACGCCGACGAATACGCCGACGAACACGGCCACCAATACTGCGACGGTGACCCCGACCGCGACGAACACGAGTACGCCAACCGATACACCGACGAACACGCCGACCCCGACGCCGACGAACACCGCGACGGTGACCCCGACCGCGACGAATACGCCGAGTAACACACCAACGAGCACGGCGACGAACACCGCGACGGTGACTCCGACGGCGACGAATACCGCGACGGTGACGCCGACCCAAACGCCGGGTAATACCGCGACGGTGACGCCGACGAGTACGCGGACAAGCACCGCGACCGTCACGACCACCCGCACGGTCACGACCACAGCCACGGCCACGGCCACGCCGGGGGCGGTCTGCACCCCGGTGACCTACGTCAGCACGGACGTACCCAAGGCGATCCCGGCGATGACTACGATCACCTCGACCATCACCATCACCAACGGGACGGTCATCGGCCTGGTCGAACTGCTGAACATCAACATCAACCACACCGATCCGGGCGACCTCCAGGCTTACCTGATCAGCGCGGAAGGGACCCGCATCGAACTGTGGACCAATGTTTGCGCGGGCAACCCGTGGACCATCGCGAATACGGGCTTCAACCTGGCGGATAGTAGTGCCGTCCTCCTCGGCACCACCTGCCCGCCGGGCCAGGCCACCTACCGCGCCTCCAACACCCAGGGCTTCGTCCCGCTGATCGGTGAGACGTCGACCGGCACCTGGACCCTGGAGATCGATGACACGGGCAGCCCCGACAATGGATCGCTCAATAGCTGGAGCTTGCGGATCACTCCGCAAACCTGCCTTACCCCACCCACCCGCCACTAATCGGCGGATGCGCTAGCGGCGGACACACCGAAGGGGC
>JBBSEL010000008.1:0-18627 GCA_038239755.1 Chloroflexia bacterium
CATCCTCCCCTCTTGACAAAGCGCCGCCGGATCTGCTATGATGTCTTCAATCTAGCAGACAAAGCGCCGCCCTCCACAGGGGTGGCTCCATTTTTCAAGAAACCCGCGTTCCAGCTTGGCGGCAACGGCGCGGGTTTCGTGTGTCTGGCCCCGGTCTAAACCGGGGCCATTTTGTTATCTGAGCCAGGCGCAGCGGCGCATCCGGGGCGCGCGACCTCAGTGAATCGGAGTCTAGCACAAATGTTTAATTTGCGCTAGACTCTAATCCGTATTCGCATGATCAAGATTCTTTGATCGGCTCTACAGCCATGATAACAAAGTGCCGCTGGTGCTGCGAAGGCTGGTAGGTACCAATAAGTAGAGGTGTGTTTATGGATTATGTAGAGTGGGTTGAGCAGGTCTGGCAAGCTATTAGCATATGGTGGCGGGCGGCAGCACCCCATGAACAGCTTGGGGGATTTACACTTTTGGACCTGGCGTCACTACTTGATGTGGAAGCGGATTTGTTCTCGCCGGACCAAGACAAGGAACGTGCGGCACGGGCCATCAATGATGCACTAAAGGACTTGAAGGCGTTAGGTATTATCCAGGTTGAGGCGGATGTGACCTATGCCACCCACATTGTGGACCCTCAATGCGAGGCGCAGTTAGGAGCCAAGCTAACGGGGCTGTGGCCAATGTTCGTCAAGGTGCCGCTAACGGATCGGCAGCACGCCCTCCTGACCGCCTTAATCGAAGTCGCGATTGATGTTCGCGGTGCGGCGGCGGAGGTCTTGGTCGCCAGTGACCAAGAGCTATACGAGCATCTTGGTTGGGATTGGGACGAAACGGACGCCTTCGCCCTCATACGTAGTCTTCTAGCCCTCCGCCCTGCACTGGCAGAAACGTATTCACATACATTCGGTGCCTGGCAGATTATGCCCACCTATGGCGGTGTGGTGCGTGTCACGCGCCAACTCGCTACCGAGTGGGATCAGCGCATGGCCCAGCTTGTCGAAGAGGGTGAAACACTTCAAACCGACTTCAAACAAGAGTTAGTGCTTAAGACCGAGCGCCAGAAAGGGGAATTCGTCAAAGACGTGCTGGCATTAGCCAACACACGGGTACGAGGGGAACGATTCCTCCTCATCGGCATCACGGACGGCACAGGACATCTGCGGATGGATTGGGAGGATCCGCATATCACCCAGGATACCATCGAGAACATTCTGGGTGAATACACCTACCCTATGCCCCAGGTGCGCTATCAAAAGGTGCCTTATGGCGGTGGCGCGGTGGGCGTACTGGAGGTCTATCGTAATCCAGCAGATCTCCCCTATCGACCCAAGCGTACTATTGGGAAGACTGCGCAGGGGAAGATCTATGTACGCCATGGGAGCCATTCTGTGCCCATCGAAGACGAGGATCCTGAAGCGCAGGATCTTATTGCGGAGGGGGTACGTGCTCGTCAGAATATGTAGCCGCCGCTGCCCGGATACTTACTCTCCAAGCAACTCCCCATACCACCCCTGCAACCAGGTCAGCGCTTCCTCGTAGCGCGCACTGGGCAGGTTGTGGTAGGACGTGACCCGGTAACGCCGGTATAGTTCACCCCAGACTCGCCCGAAGCCGTTGGCGTCGCCAGCGGTGGTGAGCAGCATCGCCACGGCCTTCACGGCTCCCGCGATCTCTGCCGCCTGGGCCTCGCTAATCGTGGCCCCACTCGATAAGCGCAACTCCAGCGCCGCGATGCGTTCGTCATGGGCGACCAGGTGTTCTTCGTGGGCAGCCAGTTGCCCACGAGTCTGCTGCACAAAGGGGCGCAGGTAGTCGGCCATCGTCAGATGGCGTTGCTCCAGGTCAAGATGCTGGCGGGCCAGGCTGGCGACCGCCTCGGCCAGGAGTAGCGCCTGCTCAGCGGGGTTGAGGTCCACCGGCGGTGGGGCTGCAGCGGGTACGATGTCGCCTTTAAAGGCGTTCCACAGCACTTCGTAACAATCTTCCTGGTAGCGTAGGATCTTGTCGCGCAGTTCAGGCTTAACCCGCCCTGCCTGGATACCGAAGAGCCAGCCGGGCAGCAGCTTGAGGGGGAGAGTCACCATCTCCTGCGGACCACCGGGTGTTTGCATTATGCAAACACCCATAGAGCGCGAAAGCAAGGCGTCACGCCGTATGCGTAAGAACTGGCCCGGCCAATTCATCCCTAATGCTTCGACGATAGGCCGCACGGGCACCAGGATGGTCTCGTCGGCTAGTTGCGCCGCAGGCAGGGTGTCACCATAGAAATCCACGGTTTGCTGTCGCACCGGCACAAGGGCGGCCTGTGCGTTGGGGTTGTCAGCCATGCAGTTCCTCCTGGGATGGCGGATCCTGGTAGACAAGAAGGTCGCCCACCTCACACTCGATACCGCGAGCGCGGAAGAAGGCAATGATGCGCGCCACCGTATCCGGGTGGGGGGCATGCTTCCCATGTTCGATGTCCACCAGCGTCGCCTCGCGCAGGCCTGCCCCCAGGGCGAGTTCAGCCTGCGTGACGTTATAGCGCTTACGGAATGCTTTTCCATTGTAGACCAATGCCATAGCCCCCATTATAGCAGGAGTTACGACTATCCGCAACTCTTGACAGGTTGGTAGAACAGATGTACAATAAATTACGGATATCCGTAAGGTCGTATGGCCTTGACCCAGCCCAGATGGCGTGATAGGATAGGAGTACTTACGAGGAGGTCATATGACAGATACTATCGCTTTCGCCAACCAGAAGGGCGGCGTCGGCAAGACGACCACCACCCAGAATGTCGGGGCCGCCGCCAGTGAGGCCGGGGTACGTACACTCTTGGTCGATCTGGACCCGCAAGCCTCGCTGACCACGGCCTGTGGCGTCAAGGTGGCGCGCGACCAACAGACGCTCTATACGCTGATGACTGCTTATGGGAGAGCAGAGAGCGATGAAGAATTCCCGGATGTAGCTAGTGCGATTGTCGAGGTCGCCTCGAACCTCGACCTGCTACCGATTACACTCGATGCCGCAGACGCCGATTTGGAATTACAAAATGTGGAGAGCCGTGAACACCTGCTAGGCGACCTCCTCGCCGCTGTCCGCGACCGCTATGACCTGATCCTGCTGGACTGCCCACCCCACCTCGGACTGCTGACCCTCAACGCCCTGACCGCAGCTACGCATGTCGTGGTGCCGGTGACCCCGGAGTTTCTCGCGGCCCAGGGCTTGGAGCGCCTGATGAAGACCATTCGCCGGGTGCAGCGGCGTCTAAACCCCAGCCTCCAGGTCAGCGGTATTATTCTGACCCAGGTCAAGGGCCGTACCAACGAGCACCGGACGACCGGCGACGAGCTGGCAAGTCGGGCGAGCGACACGCCGATCCTGGGCAGTATTCCCGATACCATTGCCACCGCTGAGGCTCCCGCCTACCAGCGCCCGGTGGTCTGGTACAGCAAACAGGACCGTGCCTCCCTGGCATACCGCGCGCTCACCACTACCCTCTTAACAGCCCTGGAGGTATCCCATGCCCCCGTCGAGTAAAGGCACCAAGCCGGTGCGCGGCCTTTGGTACAACGTCGATGAACCCGGGCAGGAGCTAGAGGGTGCGCGCCAGCTCCCACTGGAGCTGATCGACCCCAACCCGTACCAGACCCGCCAGGGGTTTGATGAGGGCTTCCTGACCGAGCTGACTGACCACCTGCGCAACGGGGGTCGCATCTTGCAGCCCATCCGCGTGCGACCCGGCGAGGACGGGCGCTACCAGATTGTCAACGGTGAGCAGCGCTTCCGCGCAGCGACCGCAGCCGGGCGAACAACCATCCCTGCCCTGATCGAAGCGTTGAGCGATGAAGAGGCCGACTTCGCTACGTTCGAGGAGAATGCACGGCGTACCAACCCCCACCCCGAAGATGTGGCCCGGCATCTGGCCCGGCTCCAGCAGCAGTACCAGCTCTCTGAACGCGACCTTGCCAAGCGCACCGGGATGCCGCGCTCGACCATCAATAACCACTTGCGGACTCTCCGCCAGCGGCCCGAGTTGCTGGCCCGGCTGGGGCTACCCGATGACGATCCGGCCCGCCTGACCTGGCATGACGTGTTGCGGATGCTAACGAAGCCGCCTGCCGACTCAACGGGGGTGGCTTACGGTAAGCCAGATACCACAGCGGATAGTAGCGGCGAAGAAGCGGGCGGAGACGAAACTCCACGCGGTATCTTGACGGAGCGGGCTGAACTGGACCACCGCGCCGGCACTGGCCGGAGGGGTACTCTCCCGCGTACCCCATGGCGCACCCGGCCTCTGCTTGGCTTCATGGACTGGGCCGCGCAGGTGGATGTGACGACCGTGCCGCCCCAGGAGCGCTCCACAGCGCTGGACCAGATTGCCGAGGCGCGCAATTGGCTAACCCGGCTGGAGTTGCAGTTGCAGGAATTGTCGAACAACGAGATGGAGTGAGCAGTAGGATGTCGAGGAAAAGCGCTGAGAGGGGCTATAAGACGTTGGATTACCAAGATGGCGACCTTACCGGCAGCCCAATCCGACGATAACGCTTCGGCCTGCTGAGGGGTGTTCAGCACGGCAGCATCCTGAAGGTCTGGCGGGTAGCCATATTCGCGCAGGATGCGTTTTACAAGAATGCGCATACAGGCGCGAGCACTTTCCATGTACATCTAGTCCACAGATGCACTCTTTCTGAGATTCTCCACCAGATCGTAAGCAATTACGCAGAACTACGGGTCGCCCATGACCAGGCAGGCCGCCCCCTGGCGTGTGCTTGCCTATGCGCCTATGGGTTGTCTGGTTTGGACTGCGGGTTTGCGGTCGCTCGCGCTCTCGTGGCTCGTTGCGGTGCGTATTGGGCGTCTCGCCCTGCCCAAGCGCGTGCTGTGTTCACTAAGCGCTGGCGATCTGCTGGAGTCAGTGCGGGCAAAATACTGAGTAGCTCATCAATGGTCGCTTGCTCGACGGCTTCCGCTGCGCCTTGGGTCGCTTGCTGCTCAGACGCAAGCCCTGCTTCGATCAGCAGATCATCTAAGGTGATTTCAAATGCCTGTGCCAGGCGGGTCAGCGTTTGCCCACCGGGATTAGCCCGCTTCCCCTGTTCTAGCAAGCTGATCGCTTGGGGAGTAACACCCACCTTCTCCGCAAGCACAGCCTGTGACCACCCGCGCCAGAGCCGTTGAGCGCGTACCCACTTTCCTAGCATAATGACTAGTCCCCCGCGCTCATCATATCACAACTACTGTTGATTTGCATAGACCGCTTTGCCAGGCTAATTTGTTGGAATCAGCCTTACATTTTCGCTACTAACGTGTTGACAACATCAACAAGAGTTGAATAAATAGTAAGGAGAACATCCAATGGACACTGCTGTATTTGCGCACCGCTTGACCCAGCTTCGCCAAGCGCGCGGTCTTAATCAGGCGGCCCTGGCGCAGCTTGCGGGCCTGACTCCGCAAGCGATCAGCTTGTTGGAGAAGGGCAAGCGCCGTCCGTTGATGGACACCTGCGAACGATTAGCCGCGGCTCTCAATGTGGATCTTGACGAATTACTGAGCCCCCCCGCGCAAGCAGCCTGAGACATCTGAAACCGGCCCCCGCAACCGTCTGCCCAGTTCGGGGGCCTGCGCCGTCCGGTATTCGCCCGACGGTACAGGATGCTGACCTACCAACTGACAGCGCTACCACATAGAAGGAGCACCCCTATGCGTACCCGCAAGAAGCCCGACCCGCCACCACCGGATGTTTCGGTGCCCAATCAACCCGCGACATCCACCGTCTCCCCGTCGGAGGAACCCACAGCGGCTACACCTGTCCCGGAGGCACGGAAGCCCCGCCGTCGGGGGCAGGCTGCACCACCAGTTACTCCCGTCCCCCCCGCGCCCACCGACTTGATAGAGCGCACATCCGCAGCGCCGGAAACGGCACCAGTAGTGCTTGCAGCGGAGGCCACGCCCGTCAATCCACCTGTGGCCGATGGGCCGTCGGCTGAAGGCGAGATCCCTCCGTTCCTGCGCACCCGCCCAGCGCGTCGCGCTCCGCCGCCCCCGATCCGCATTCTGGGAGAAGATCCGGCAGCACGCCCTTCTTCTGCGCCTTCCCCTCCAGCACCTACAGCTGATCCTCTGCATGCTCCTGCGGCCAAACCCAAATACCGGGTCTACGTCCTGGGCGAACGGGTGGCGGATGCGGCGACCGACAAAGGTACCGCCAGCGGCCTGGCCTATTATGTGGGGCGCACCGGGAATCTGCCCCGGCGGATTACCCAACATCTCAACGCGGCAATCAACGGCGACCCCCATCCGCGTAGCGTCTGGCTGCGGGGCCTGATCGCCACGCAACAACGCCCGGTCGTCCAAACGGTCGCTACCTGCCGCACCGAAGCGGAAGCCGCCGAGGCGGAGGCCCACTGGATTCGCACCCTGCGCGGGGCCGGGCACCCGCTCACCAACGCCTTCCTCCCCGACGAACCTCAGGCGGAGCGTGTGGTCAACCCCGCTCATCTCACCGCGCCCCCGCTGGCTGCGCAACCAGCCAACCCCCCCGTAATGCGCCCACCGATACGGATGGACCCGCCTTCTGGGGCCTTGAGTGCTGTTCCTACCGCCGGATCGCGTCGCCACGGGGGAGGTTCCTGGGTGCTGGGTGGCCTCACAGTAGCGTTACTCGTCGGGTTGGTGGGGGCCGTTCTACTTGGCCCCACGATGCTCCAGCGGCTCGCGCCCGCCCGCCCCCCGCGTATCACTAGCCAGGTGGTGCCTACGCCAGATCAGCCGGTGGTGCCGCCCGCGCTCACTGCCACTAGCCTGCCCATCCCGGTTCCGGTGGGTGGGGAACCCGCAGCGGTTCTTCCTGCCGGTCCAACGGTACCGCCACCATCGGTGCTGAGCGGCCCTAGCACCAGCCCGCCGTCCGCCGCGCCGATCACGGCTCAGTGGACGCCGAACCCGGCGGTCCCGTCGCCTGCCTGGACGACCGAAGATACCGCCTCCGCAATACCGCCCGCGCAGCTTGATCCCCCGCCACCCCCCGCTGCTTTCCAGCAGAACACGACCTACGCCGTTCCTGCCGGGACCCGCCTGATCCACCTGGGAGAAACATGGGCCAGTGCGGCGGATGCAGTCGGGATCACCGTGGCGGAGTTGCAGGCCGCCAATCCTGACCATCCCATCGGTGCCCCACTGTTTGCCGGAGAAGTCATCAACTTCCCCCTGGCACGTGGCGGGGGGCCATAAGCCCTTGGCAATCGAACCTGCTGTATGGTACCAGCGGGGCTGTCTCCCTCAAGCGGAGACAGCCCCGCTCGCTTTTGCCGTGTTGGCGAATCTAGACTGTCCTGACATGGTTGTCGGTGGGGAAGGGGACGTTTGATCGATACTCTTATACGCGGCGGTCGGTGTGGCCTCGTCCTTGCTCTAACCATGTTGCAGGCTTTTGGTTATACTAATTCATAACTACAGCAGCCGACCGGCTGGTAGAATCCTCACGCCGCTCCGATCTTGGCTCCTGGGCGACGGTGAGGCTAGATCGTATGCACTATGGACCTTCTGGTATCGCTGAACTTTGGGCAATGGCTCCGGCAGCAACGCCGCGCCCGCGCTTGGACGCAGGAGAATCTGTCGGTTCAGACGGATTGCTCCGTCGTCACCATCCGGCGCTTTGAGGATGGCCGGGGTCGCCCTTCGAGGCGTAGTGCGGAACTCTTGGCGGTGGCATTGTCCGTGCCTGGGGCGGAACGTTCTGCATTTGTCCATTGGGCACGGAACGATCCGGGGGCCGCGCCGCCGCCCAGTGTGCTCCGTTCGTCCCGCGCGGCGTCGCACAACACCTCCGAAACCTGGGCACCTCAAGCCACCCTACCGCTCGCACCGACCCCGCTGATTGGCCGAGCCGCCGAAGTGGCCCAGCTCCGCGCCCTCTTGGCGCGCCCAGAGGTGCGTCTGCTGACCCTGACTGGTCCCGGTGGGATCGGCAAGACCCGCCTGGCACTGGCGGTTGCTCATGCGCTGGACGAAGAGGCGGCCCTCACCCTCGCTTTCGTCCCTTTGGCCGCCGTGCGGGAGCCGGATATGGCGGTCTTAGCCATCCACCAAATGATTGATACCCTGGCGCTCCGCGTACCTTTCGTCACGGCCCCCCGTCTCCTGATCCTCGACAGTTTCGAACACCTCATGAACGCCGCCGCAGCGATCAGCCAGGTGCTGGCGAGTGAGCCACACCTGCAGATCTTGGTAACCAGCCGTGAAGTGCTTCAGCTTTATGGGGAATATGAGTTTGCGGTCCCAGTGCTAGATTTCCCTGAAATCATCGGGTTACTCAGTGTAGCGGATCTGGCCGATGTAGCTGCTATCCACTTGTTTGTGCAGCGCGCCCAGGCTGTTCGGCCCGACTTCGCCCTCACGGCAGAGAACGTGCTGGCGGTAGCGGAAATCTGTCAGCAGTTAGAAGGGCTGCCGCTTGCCCTGGAGTTGGCGGCAGCCCGGCTAAAGACTTTGACCCCACAGACATTGCTCGCCCGGTTGCCCGATCGCTTTGCTGTGCTGACCGGCGGCCCACGGGATGCACCCGCCCGGCAGCAAACCCTACGCCGAACCCTGGATTGGAGCTACCGCTTGCTGGAACCAGACGAGCAACAGCTATTTGCACAGGTGGCGGTGTTCGTCGGCGGCTTTACGGTGGAGGCGGCGGAAGCCGTTTGCGATCAAGCACCAGGAAATAGCCTGCCCATGCTGGAGCGGCTGGAAGCGTTGATGAATAAGAGTTTATTGCGGCAGGAACGGGGCGTTGGTGAGGAACCCCGGTTTGGGATGCTGGAAACAATTCGAGAATATGCGGAAGCCCAGCTAGAAGCGACGGGCGGGGCCGACCAATTACGTCAGCGCCATGCTGCCTACTTCCTGCGTATGGTTGAAACGTTGCATGAACGGATGCCCGATCTCGAGGCCGAGATGCATTACGTGAGCCTGGAGCGGGCGAACCTGCATGCCCTGCTGAATTGGGCAACGCACCGGGGACATGAGGCGCTGATTACTCAGTTGGGCGGGGCCTTGTGGCGGGCGGGGATGGGCGTTCATTTAGAAGCAGCGAACGTGGCAGGGTGGTATCCTGTGCTCTAAAGGATTTTGGCTCTATATGCATTTCAGCAGGTGGGGCTGGTGCCTGCTTTGTAGAATAGTCCCAGCATCCCCCCACATATAGGGCAATCTCTATCTAATAAGCAGGTCGCAGCAGCAGATTGCGACCTGCGAGATTAATATTCGTTGTTCTTTTACGGCTGATTTATCCCCCAAGGCTCAAAGTAGAAGACACTATAAGAGGTGCTATCGCCAATGGACTCCACCCCCCGCTCGATACCACTGCCTCCATCTAGCATCTCCCGAGTGCGACTCTTATTTGGCGTGATTCTGTTGGCCTTCGGTCTGCCCCTCGTGTGCTCCGTTGGCTGGTCGCTCTCCATCAATGGGGGCCCCCACTTCTGGCCGGTGGTTGATCAACTGGCTGTCACCACTCCTTTATGTGGGCAGTGGCGCGCCACTGCTGACCTCCGTCCGGGTACTCCCGGTGGTCTAACCAGTATTGCCGCACTTTCTCCGCAGGATCTATGGGCGGTGGGGGATAGTACGGTCTGGCATGGCGATGGTCAACACTGGGACACCCTTGCCTTACCCAGCCCTGTCGGGGCCACGTACTTTTCTCTGACCAGCATTGCGGCTATCGCCCATGATGATATCTGGACCATTGGCTACACTAGCCCCGATGATCAGCACGGCCCTGCTACACCCCTGGCTTGGCATTGGAATGGCAAGCACTGGACAATGACAGCGTTCCCGCTTCTAAATACGAGTGATGCCACTCCCCTTACGGCGATTGCAGGCACAACAGCAGATCGGGTATGGGCGGTGGGTAATGGGGGCCTGATCCTGTATTGGGATGGCGTGCGTTGGGTGCAGCAAGAATTGAACGTCGCGCAGGCGGGGAGTATCGTCTTCACCTCTGTAGTCGCCTTGTCCGGGACTGATGCGTGGGCAGTCGGCTATGTCCACGAAGCAAGCGGTGCCTGGTGGGGGGTGACCGCTCATTGGGATGGGCAGATCTGGCACGAGATTCCTCAGCCCGCTGACCGGATGAGTGGCGTGCTTCTGCAAGCAGTGACCGCCACCAGTCCACAGGATGTGTGGGTGGTAGGCACGCGCTCCGCCGCCCCCGTCAACGAAGAAACCTTCACCATGCATTGGGATGGGGCCACCTGGCAGGTCGTTCCGAGTCCTAATGTCAGCACCCAGAATTATTTATATGGCGTGGTGGTAATCTCGGCGCACGATGTGTGGGCGGTTGGTGACGTGGGCAGCCTCTGGTCCGAGGGTAAGATGTTGGTATTGCATTGGGATGGGCAGGTATGGAGTGTCGTCCCCACGCCGCGCCCCATGAACGATCAGAATTTGCGTGCAGTGGCCGGGCCGGGAACCCAGGATGTATGGGCGGTGGGCGGCGCGCAATATTCAGAAGATGGTACGTATTATTCGCTGGCGGCGCATTTCGCGGCGACCACCTGTCCGAAGTAGGAGCAGCACGCAACCAAGTTGTGGAGAGTTGTCGGGTAATTTGATCCTGATCGTGTGTTTACCCTGTGCGAGGGAGGCGACCCCGCTTCCAGGTAATGTCAAAATAACAGTGGTGTGGGGTGACAATGGTGTACTGATACTGGGCATCATTGTGCAAAATGCGTGATCCGGCCTCCAGTTGCCCTTGCAGCACGTCGGGATACATGAGGTAATCTTTGAGGGTGAAGCGCCAGTGGCGGACGCTGCGTTCCTTCATTTCGTAGGTGCCAAAATTGTAGGCGGTGGCGAACTGCCGGGGTAAGTATTGCAAAATATGCTCGATGCTGGCGAGCCGCAGGGCAGTAATCAGCGCTTGCACAACCACTGATTGGGTATAGAGCAGGATCGTATTGGCTCCGATGATTCGGCGGGCTTCCGCCAGCGGGTACTCGGTGAGACACCGTGCACACAAGAGATCAATCAGTTGTAGCGCCGCTAAGGCCGGTATTTGGAGACGGCCAATATAGGGCGCAAAGTCAGTGGCAATCTCGGTGCGGATAGTAGGCGTCATATATTCATCGGCGGCCCGCAAGATAAGGTCGATAGGCACCTGTAGGAGCTTCTGTTCGTCCGGGACGGGTGCGCGTTCGATCCTGATTTCTGAGCGGGTATTCATACCTTTCGATGAATGACGAGTCATTGGATTGTGCTCCTTCCTCCCTGAATTCTCTCCTCCGCCCGCTAGCGCCACTCTTGCAAGCCTGCCGCCAGAATGCGCGGAGTAGCGAGGGCGGTGGGGGGCTTCAGCAGATGCATGACTTCCACAACGCGCTTATATACGTGGTTATCGTGATTGGCACGGCGGATCAAGCGATCAATGTAGTGATGGGTCAAATTCGTCAGCAAGTCCCGTTGTCCGCCCACAGCCTGCGGGTAGCGGAAATCCTCGCCCGTCGCCAGCAGCCAGATCGGCTTGTTCACCTGGGCCAGTGCCCGCTGAAAGCGCCGGGCAAACCCTGCTAAATTTCCCCTTGATCCTCGCTCCGATTGTTCCTGCAACACGTGATCCAGCTTTACCGCGCCTAATGCGGCGGCGCTCATCCCCTGCCCATAGATCGGGTTGAGGGCGCAGACCGTGTCTCCGAGCAGAATAAAGCCGTCTGGTCGCGCATCTAGCTGCTCGTAGTGCCGTAAGCGATTTTCCGTTGATCGTGAGCCGGTGATCGGAGACAGCGGTTCCACCGTCTTGAGCGTCTCATAGAGTACCGAATGCCGCAAGCTCTGGGCAAAGGCGAGAAACCCCTCCTCGTCCGTGGGCGGATAGTCGCGTCCTGCCCCCGACAAGGTGACAATCCAACGGTCGTTGTCCAGCGGAAACAGCACCCCCCCTCGTTGGTGGTGGGGGGGGAGTGGTTGCATCAACAATCCCGCCCATGGGCTATCTGGTCGCCGGGCCACGATCCGAGAGGCATAGCCGGTGAAGGCGCTAATGACCGTTTCTTGAGGTGCCGGATAGCCTAGCTCCTCCAGCCATTGCGGGGCGTGCGATTGACGCCCGCTTGCGTCAATCACCAAATCAGCGGTGATCGTCTCTACTGCCTCCCCAAACGAGTTCTGTACCTCCACCCCGGTGACCCAAGTCCGCTCCTGATTCGCTAGCAAGCGGACAACCCGGAGCCCCTCACGAAACCTAATCTGGGGATACTGGGTGCGCAGGCGACCCCGGATGGTCCAATCCAATAGATCACGCGGACAGGCGGGCGTGGTGATTCCCGAACGAAAGCGGCGGGACCACCCACTCGGCCCGAACCACTCCACATCGGCAGTGACATCAATATGCTGCGCGCCCTGCGCCAACAACTCGGCCTGGAAGCCGGGAAACAACTGCTCCAGGATGTTCCGTCCCTGCGCTAACAAGATATGAACATGCCGAGCTTGCGGCAAGCCCTTGCGCCCGGTGGCCGTCTCAGGGAAATGATCCCGCTCGACGATCGTGACCTGCTCGAAATGATTGGTGAGCACACGGGCCGCCAGCAACCCGGCCATGCTGCCACCGATGACCAGCGCGTGTTGATAGGGGTGTGTTGCCATGTCTGCTCGCGCACCGCTGAACGATCCGGTGCGACTACGCTCCTTTGCAAGATCTGCTTCGAGTATAGCACAGCTTTGATCGGTAAAGTGATCAGTGGACTGATCACTTTTCTGAATACTATTCCTCCTCGTTCCGCGCTACGATAGCTCTGGTCGTACTATGGGTTTCTGCGGTACTTCTATCGTCGATCAGATCAGCACGCCCTATACCCCGTATTCCTCGAGCGGAGGAGTTGCCATGTCCATAGCTGGGTTGCAAGAGCTAATGGCTATAGCTATTACAGATCATGGCTTGTGCAATAATTTGTTGCAAGGCACGCCTGCCGCTTATGCTCATTTCGAGTTGTCAGCGGAAGAAGTTGCCCGCCTGCGGACCATCACGGCTTCAACGCTGGCCGAGTATGCTCGCCAGGCTCACCAACTCTTCTACGGCGAAGATCCTGCGGCGGACGCGCTACTCCCTGCAACACTGCACCTGAAGCACCGTCCTGTGGAGAGGGTAGGGGGATGAAGCGTTTGCTGCGGGTGAGTGTTGTTCTCGGGCTGCCCCTCTTGCTGCTGGCAGGGTGCCTGGTGGTGGATCCCAGCACCCTGCCGGATGCCCTGGTGGAAGCGACGGCGACCGCCTGTGGTTGTGATTGCTATCTGTATGGCAGCTACCCGCACACCACTCCCAGTGGCACGCCCACCCCCACCGGTACCTGGGTGCCCCCCATCCGCACCCCGCGCCCCACCGCCACTCGTCCCCCGCCCGGTTGCGACTTCTGCACGCTCCCCCCGCAACCGCCGCGCCCGCCCCCCGCCTGGCCGTCGCCGATCATCACCTGCTCGCCGCGGCCCGATGAACCGACCCGCACCGTCGCACCGACCCAGGACGCGCCGCTCTTCCCCACCTTTCCACCCAACACCCCGCTCCCCGCCGCTATCGGCAACACCGCGCCGGTCGCGTTGGGCACCCTGGAGGGCGAGGCCCAGCCGGGCAATGTAGCCCTCGACCCCAGCACCGGCCAGCCGTATGCGATCTGGAGCCAGCTCAACCTCGATCGCAACCAGGAGGAGGCCGGGCGGATCTACCTACGCCACACCGATGCTCGCGGGCAATGGCTGCCTGCGCGTTCGGTCCAGGGGCCAGGGTGGTACAAGGTCGGCGGCAAGCCACCCGAATCCGCCGTTGGGGTTGGACCAGACGGCCATCTCTACGTCGTCTACACCCGCCTGACCGGGCCTGGCGGCGACGCTGTCATTGATTGGCGAGAATCGACCGATGGCGGGCAGACCTGGAGCGCTCCAGCGACATTTCCTTTGCGTTCTCCGATCGCGATCACTAACTTGCGCCTGGTCATGGACCGGGCGGGGCAGCCCCATATCGGCGCGGTGGCGACGGTGCTGGACGACCCCATTGCTCCCAGCGGCGACGTGCTCTACATCGAGCGCCTGCCGGATAGGACTTGGCGGCAAGAACGCCGCCCGATTGCGGGTCGCGGGGGTCGCCAGCACAACCTGGCCTTGACCACCCTGCCGCTGCCCGACGGCACCATCCGCACCGTGCTGGCGCTGGACGATGATTACGCCGTGTATGCCGCCGTTAAAGATGGCCCCACAGGTCTCTGGCAGGCAGTGGGCCAGCCACTGATCGACGGCGGAGCCAATCCTTATGGCATCCCCGACTATTGGCCGGGCGGCATTGATCACTCGATGCAGCTTCTCGCCTTCGCCGATACCCGTGGGCAAGCGTGGGTGCTGCTGACCTACAGCCTCTACTCGACAGGCCGGATTGCGGTGTTCTGGAATAGCCTGGCGGGCGATCCGCTGGCCTGGTCCGGCGAGGACGCCCTGGCCTACAACCCGATCGTCCACCTCCCGCCGGCGCCGACGCCGTTCGCACCGCCGCAGGTCTATGCGACCGTGCACCAACCCGCGCCTTTCTATGACCGCGCCCATAATCTGGTGTTTATCCTCTACCAGTTCTGTGACCGCACGGTCGGGGGTGGGGGCTGCTTTCCGGTCTACGCCTATGCCCAACCGGGTGGGGTGGGGACGGACTGGACGCGTTATGAAGACCCGTTCCATGAGCCGGTGCGGATGTTCCGCGCGACGCCGTATAACAGCGGCGATACCTTTCGCGTCAGTGACCAGTATGGAAGCGGCAGCAGTCCGGTGGCGTTCTTGTGGCGCGAATCAACCGGGGTGCGGGAGGTCTATTTTGCCCTGATCTGGCCGGCCACGTTGCTCAGTGGCGCGGGCTTGCCGTAGAGGGAGGATCGGTATGCGTGGTACCCTGATGTCGTTCTTCCAAACCCACCAACGGGGCGGGATCATGGCGGGCGTGCTCTTGCTGGGGCTGACCCCGGCACTGGCCTGCCCATTCGCACCGGGCGGTTCGGACTTGAGCGGGCAGAACGCCTACTGGAACGCGCCGACGGCGACTCCACGCCCCCAACCGCCGCCGCGTCCCACCACCTGCACTCAGGTCGTGCCGACGCCCGCCTGCCCGTTGTGTACGCCTGCGCCGCCGTTCGATGACTGTACGACCCCGGAGCCGACTCTGACACCGTATCCCTCGGCCACCCCTTATGGCCGCTGGTTCGCGCCGGGCGACCGAGGGACGAGTGCCACCTTCTACCGCGATCAGGACGTGCGGATCGGCCCATTGCGGGTACGGCTCCAATCGTATACCCACCGGGTGCCGATCCCGCAAACGGCGGGCGACGTGGCCCACGTCTGGACGTTCGACACGCAAAACGAGGGAACCCAACCGCTCACGGTGACCTGGCCGCTGCAACTCTTCGTGCGCGAGATCACCGGGACGGACGGTACCACCACCGCCGGTGCCTGGTGGGCCACGAGCGCAGCGGAACGGGCGGCGGGCTTGCCGCGCTGGTCGCCGACCACCGCTGGCTACCGACCGGGGGAACACCGGGTGGTGACCGTCGCCATCCAGGGGCCCGCGGGGACGGCGCGCGCCGTGGGCTTCCTGCCCGACCCGGTGGGCGCGAGCACGGCGCGGCAGGATGTCGGGCAGGCCAGCACCGTCCTCTGGTTCGTCCCGGAGGATGATCCGTATGCGAGTGGCAACACGGGCGGCCCCTCCGGCCCGGCAGACGGCGGGGCGGTTGGTCCGCAGCCGCTACCCGCGCCTGGCCCCAGCCGGTATGGCTATTTCGCCGGGTGGCCGGTTCAGCCCAACGGCAGCACCGTGGTCAGTCAGCCCTTTGGCTGCACAGCTTTCCATGAGCTATCGGGCTACGACTGTCCCAATGACGCGCCGTGGTTCCATACCGGACTGGATATCGCCGACCCCAGTCGCCCGCTGCTGCTCAGTGTGGTGCGCGGGCGGGTGACCTATGTCGGGGTCTCGCCGGGTCACCTCTGCACCTGGCCTGGCTCGGAAGCGCCCCATACCAACCTCGGGTGGATCATCCAGCTCCAAGTAGTGGATGAGACGGGCCACACCGGCCCCTACACGGTGAAATACGGGCACACGCAGCCCGGCTCGGAGCGGGTACGGGTGGGGGACCTGGTGCAGCCGGGCCAGGTGCTGGCGCAGATGGCCTCCACGGGGTGCTCGACCGGCCCCCATGTGCATCTCCAGATCCAGAACGAGGCGGGACAATTTCTGGACCCGTTCAACTTCATTGGAGAACGCCGCCGATGAAGAACCTGACACTCCTGTGGCCCCGGCCCGTTCTGTTGGTCAGCGTCCTCCTGGGCTTGGTCACTTGCCCGGTGAGGGCAGCGGACCCGCCTCCACCCGTTTGGTCCACCGAGCTGGTGGGGGTGCCTCTCCAACTGCTGGTGCGGACCTCCGACGGGACGCCAGTACCGGGCATCCAAGTGGATCTGGTGCCCGCTGCCCCAGACGCAGGCGGACCACCGGTGGGCACTCCCGCGCAGCACGCGATCACCGATGGGCGGGGAATGGTAGTCTTTGCCCCATTACAAGGGGCAATCTGGTGGGCTGGCTTTCAAGGGACGTATCAGGGGCAGCCGCTGGTGCCGCTCGCCGCCCAGGGTAAGCCGCCCTACGGCACCACCCGGGGTGGGGGCTTGGTGGTCCAGACAGCGGTCCAGGAGGAGAACGACGCGCCCGCTCCGGTGGTGGGGCAGCCCGCTCCCGCTGTCGAGACACTCGCCTTCGTCTTGCTTCCAACCGGCGCGGAATGGACCCCCGCCATTGATCTCGCCGCACCAGATGCAGCACCTCACCCACTGGCGAGGACCGCAGCGCCCACGGAATTAACGTTCGTGAGCCCACCCGCAGCAGAATTCGGCGCAGTCCAAGACACCAAAAGGGGTCCGGATCTAACGCTCGTCTGGTGGCTCTTACCCGTGGGCGCGGCGGGGGGCGCGCTCTTCGTGACCTGGCGACAGCGCCAAATAGAAAGGAGCCGTCATGGCTAATCTGGTCCATCTGGTGCTCGCCACCGTGTTGAGTATCGGGTTGTTGGGCTGCGGTACCTCGCCCAGTCCGACCATTGGGATAGCGCCTGGTCTTACCCCAGAAACAGCGGCTAGCGCCTTCCTGGCACGATGGGCCGCGCAGGATAGCGCGGGACTGACCACGCTGCTCACCGCTGACGGGCAGCAAGCACTGGGTCCCGGTGGGACGGCGGAGTGGGTCAGTCGCCACAGCCGTTTGTATGGGCCACCTCAGGCACAGGGGCGTATCATGACCATCCAGGCCGGTGGTGACACCGCGCAGGTAGACGTGCTGGCGGTCTTTACCTGCGCGGCCTGCCGGACGCCGCCTCCGACGTGGGCACCGGCGGGTACCCACGTTGAGACCGTCCCATTAACCCTTCAGCGCGGCGCTGACAACCTCTGGCGGATTGTGTTGGTGCATTAGGAGCGTGGACCATGGATTGGATACAAGACCCGCTGGAACAGATCCAATGGGCCATCCTGCACTGGCTGGCCGGGCTGCTGTGGTCCGTCGATCGGTTGTTCCTCATCGCGAGCGTGCTGATTCATTCGCTGCGGCGCTGGATCACCGACCCGGGCGGGTTGATCACCCTGGTCCTGACCCAGTTTCTCCAGGATCCCACCGGCAGCCAGTTGATCAAAACCTACCTGGCGGGCGGGGTGCTGTTGGCCTTGTTGGTCGCTGCCTTCTGGTTCTTCCCCCGCCCACTGCTGGGCGCGGGAGCCAGTGCGCCGGTCGAGGTGCGCAAGGTGTTCCTCTGGTTGGCGGTGGCCGGGTTCCTCTTCAGCCAGGGACCCACCTTCGCCACCGACCTGGAGCACTTCCGCGCCGAGTTGAGCAGTGGGGCCTACCGGGTGGCGGTGCAGGTGAACCAGCAAGTCAGCGGACAAGGCTACAACAACACCCACGGAGAGGTGCCGATCACCGGGTCGCAGCCGTTCAGCCCGACCCAGATGCTCTTTCCGCAGACGACCCATCTCTACGGCATCGGTAATCCGCCGGAGTACACCGGCATTGATGTCACTGCCGCATTCTTGCTGGCGGACCAGGAGGACATCAACGGCACAGCCAACGGCGGAACGGGGCTGCCGGGCGGGTTCGAGTTCGCCTATTTCACCAACTGCGATGCCAGCGGGCAAACCTGTGCCCAACCCTGGCCGAGTGGCTACGACGAATCGAATCGTCAGGCGGCCATGGCGCGGGCGCTCAATGGCGTGGTGCGGATGGAAATGGGGTTGGTACCGTCCTTATTTGCTATGCTCCAGGCGTTCATCTTCCTGGCGCTGGCGTTGGCGGCGGCGATCCTCTTCTTCTCGTTACCGCTCTCGCTGGTGTTCGCCTTCTTCAACACGACGGAGGTGATCGCGTTAGCGGTGGTGCACGCTTACATCGGCTTGCTGGTCAAGACGTATATCACGTCGACGAGCCTGGCGCTCTTCATGGGGTTTTTGCTGGCCTGGAGCGGGGGGAACTGGCTGGCGTTCCTAGGGATGAGCCTGCTCACTGTGGGCTTCACCTGGCTGTTTGCGCGGGTGTCGGTGCAGGCGATCACCGAGAGCGTGAATGCCGTGAAGCAGGCGATTGGGCAGGCGAC
>JBBSEL010000009.1:0-18616 GCA_038239755.1 Chloroflexia bacterium
AAACGTGAAACGTGAAACGTGATGAGTGACTCGTACTGCGTCGTGTGTCGTGCCGATCCCTGACCCCTGATCCCTGACCTCTCGTCACGCATCACGTTTCACGTTTCACGTTTCACGCCCTACCGCTTGTCCCACGCGGGCATCGGCCACTGCGGTTTGTTGGAGGCCACGGCGGCGGGCCAGACGGTGCCTTTGGTGCCCTTCTGCCACTGCTCAACCACCATCGGCTTGAAGGTGTTGATGCCGCGCTCGTCAAACTTCATCTGCCCGGCAAAGCTCATAAAGTCGGTGGCGGCGATGGCGTCGCGCACCGCCTTGGGATCGAGCGATCCGGCCTTTTCCAGCGCCCGCTGGAAGACCAACCCGCAGGCGGTCGCCATCGCGCTCTGATAGGAGGGGGCATTGCCCCAGCGCTTGCTGAACGCATCGTAGTACGCTGGCGGGGTCTTCCAGTAGTCGTCGCCCTGGTAGGTCAGGTCGCGGGTCCACTGCGCGCCTCCGTAGATATAGTCGGCATCGGCCTGGAGCGTGTCCTTGAAGTCGGGCAGCGACGGCCCCACGCTGAAGCCCATGCCCAGCGGGTTCACCGCCAGCTCTTTCGCCGCCTTGACAATGGCGACCGCCTCGGCAAAGTGGCCGCTGTTCAGGATCAGGTCGGGGTTCTGGCCCTTCGCCTGGGTGACCTGCGCGGTCAGGTTGGTTTCGTTGTTCGGATATTTGATATAGTCCAGCACGGTGAGGCCCGCCGCCTCTGCCGCCTTCTTCGCCCCGTCGGCCACTTCGACCGAGAAAGCATCGTTGGCCGACAGGATCACCACTGTCTTCGGCTTGGGGGTCATCGCCGCCGCCATCTCGACCACGCCCTTGAGGTAGTTGGGCGCGGGGCTGAGCGTGCCGAAGGTATACTTGAAGCCCTGGTTAAAGATCTTCTCTGCCGCGCCCTCGCCCTCGACCATCGGGATCTCGTACTTCTCGGCAATGGCCGACGTGGTCTGGGTGGACGAGGTGCCGTAGGGACCGAGCAGGAAGTTGACCTTGTCCTCGTTGATCAGCTTCTCGGCCAGTTGGGCACTCAGGTCTTGCTTGCTCTGGTCGTCATAATACTTGATATCGACCATATAGCTCTTGCCGCCGACCTTGATCCCGCCGTTGGAGTTCACCGCCTCTTTCCACAGTTCGTAGCCCTGCTGGGTGAGTTTCGACTCTTTCGCCAGCGAGCCGGTCAGCCCCACCGGCGCGCCGAACAGGATCGTGTCGCCGCTCACTGCCCCACCGGTACCGGTGGTCGGGGCCGTGGTGGCGGCGGCAGGCGCGGTGGTATTGGTGGGGGCGGCAGGCGCAGTCGTGTTGGTCGCGGCGGCGGCAGGGGCGGTCGTGGCGGTGGCGGCGGGGGCGGGCGTGGGGATGGCGGTTGGGGGGACCGCCGTCGCGTCCGCGCCGCAGGCGGCCAGGAGCAGGCTCAACAATACGCATAAAGTGAGGGCGCGGCCCTGGACCAGCAGCCGACGGTCCAGGTGATTCCGGCGCGATACTTGATGCAGCAGACGATGCAGCATTCCTTTTTCCTCCTTGCGATTTCTGAGCGGTGAGTCGCAGCGTTGGTCCGGGAAAGCCCCCAGACCGAGCAGCTTTAGAAGTGGCGCTATTATAGCACAAATGCGGGTAAGTAATCGGCCAATATGCACACCCTGTTGCGTATGGTTATGGTGTAGCATTGGTCCGCTATTATTAGATGCCTGGAATGCCGTTCTTCATACAGGCCCTTCCGGCGGCACGAGTGGGGCGGGGTGGGTATCGCGGCAGAAGCGTGCCGCCAGGCCAGCCGCCGCCAGCGCCACTCCCACACAGGCGAGGACCACCGCCGTCCAGCCCCAGGCGGCCCACAACCCGCCGACGATCTGGATACCCAGTGTGCCGCCCGCATAATAGCAGAAGAGGTAGAATCCGCTGGCCGCACCCCGCGCCTGTTGGGTCTGATCACTGACGTAGGCGTTCGCCACCGACTGCGCGCTGAACATGCCCAACGCCAGGATCACGCAACCGACGAGGACTACCGGCAGGCTGGCGGCCAGCGTGAGCAGCAGCCCGGCGGCCAGGACGATCAGCCCCGCCACCAGCACCGGGCGGCGACCCACCCGCGTGGACAGGCTGCCGGCGAACGGCCCGATCACGCCCATGGCGTACACCCCGTAGATCAGGGTCAAGGCCCAGAGTGGCAGGCGGAAGGGTGGCCCGGCCAGGTGATAGCTGAGGTAGGTGAAAAAGCCCATGAAGCTGAACAGCAGGGCGAATCCCACGGCGAAGATGCCGAGCATCCGCGGGTTGCGCCAGTGTCTCCCACCTCCGGCATAGGCCGCCAGCAGGTTGTCGCTGCGGTGAAAGCCGCGCGAGGCAGGCAGGAACGCAGCGAACAGACCTGCGCCGATCACCGCCAGAGCGCCGAACACCCCGAACATGATCCGCCAGGACAGCCAGGCGGTGAGCAACCCGCCCCCGACCCGCCCGACCAGCGCCGCCCCCACCAGCGCGGCGGTATAGGTGCCGACCGCCCCGCCGATCCGCTCCCGCGGGAATTCGTCGGCGATGTAGGCCAGGGCTACGGCGCTGATGCCCCCGGCCAGCACCCCCTGGCCCAATCGCCACACGAGCAACCAGGCGAACGTCGGGGCCAGCATCGCCCCCAGCGCGGGCACCACCATGCCCAGGCAACAACCGATCAGCACCGGACGCCGCCCCACCCGATCGGACAGGGGTCCATAGATCAGCAGCGCCACGGCCAGCGCGGCGGTCATCAGGGAAAGGGTCAGCCCGGCGGTGGGCGCGTCCACATGAAAATCTGCCGAAAGCTGAGGGAGGATCGGCTGGGTGCAATAGATCACAGCGAGCGCCCCGACCGTGCCCACCACCAGGGCGAACAAGGCAGTGCGGTACGGAAATGGCGGGCGGGTGGACACGAGGGTGGACGGC
The DNA here is from genome assembly GCA_038239755.1 of Chloroflexia bacterium. Taxonomy (GTDB): domain Bacteria; phylum Chloroflexota; class Chloroflexia; order QHBQ01; family JAICKM01; genus JBBSAN01. Next base: position 2,968 of record JBBSEL010000009.1, read on the forward strand.
TCGTAGGCCGCTGCCCGTTTAAGAGACCCCATCCCCTATTATACACACTGCTGACGATTTGTTCAGGGTCCGGCACGCACGGCGGCGTCACGCGCGGGCCTGCGGTATGTATCGGATCACCCTGGTATGCGGCCTGATTTTTACCTGGCCCTAGATCAAAAGAGGCAGGAGCATACGCTCCTGCCTCTTTTATTGGCCTTTCGGTTGGGTTAGGCTGTTGCCGATACCAGCACACGGGTGGGGGTTGCCGGTAGCAGCATGGGGGCTGCGTGCTCCCGGACCAGGGCCGGTACCGCCCTGGGTATGCCCAGCGAGGACGGCTGGAATTCGGGCACGAGTTGCTTGAGTGTGTGTCCGATCGCTGCCTTATCATCAGACCAGGCGGCGGCTTCGAGCGTGATCAGCAGGTCATTCAAATTACTCGGCACCAACTCGCCTGCATTATTGCCGCGGAAGATTTTCTGGTGCGTGGTCCGGGCGTAGTGCTCACCGGGGATGAAGAGTTCTTCGTAGAGCTTCTCGCCAGGGCGGAGGCCCGAGAACGCAATATCGATGTCACGGCCCACTTCTAGCCCGGAAAGGGCGATCACGTCGCGCGCCAAATCCACGATCCGCACCGGCTCGCCCATATCGAGGACGAACACCTCGCCGCCGTGTCCCAGCACTCCCGCCTGCAACACCAGTTGTACGGCTTCGGGGATGGTCATAAAGAACCGGGTCATTTCGGGGTGGGTGATGGTGACCGGGCCGCCTGCGGTAATCTGCTGCTTAAAGGTGTGGAGCACGCTGCCCCGGCTGCCGAGCACATTGCCGAAGCGCACCGCCACATAGGCGCGGCCACTGGTCCGTGCGGCCTGATGCACTAGCAACTCGGCGGCGCGCTTGCTGGCCCCCATCACACTGGTGGGGTTGACCGCTTTGTCGGTCGAGAGCATGACGAACCGCTCCACACCCGACATCAGGCAGGCATTCAGGACATTGCGGGTCCCCAGCACATTGTTGGTGATGGCCTCCGCAGGATGGTCTTCCATCAGGGGTACATGCTTGTGCGCCGCCGCATGGAACACGATCTCTGGGCGGACGCGAGCGAAGATGGCCTGCATCCGCTCGGGGAAGCGAATATCCGCGACAATCGCTTCCACCACACTGGGTTGGCCGGGCCGGTGCTTCTGCTCCCAGCGCCGCAGTTCGTTCGTGATTTCGAAGACGCTATTTTCCCCATGACCCAGCACGTAGAGGGCGGCTGGCCCGCAGGGCATCACCTGGCGGCATAACTCACCCCCGATGGAACCTCCGCCTCCCGTCACCAGGATCCGCTTGCCGTGTAGTAGCGTATGGACCGCTGCGGTGTCACCCTGCACCGGCTCGCGGCGCAACAGGTCCGTAATATCCACGGGCCGGAGCTTGCTGACACTGACTTTACCATCCAGCAACTCGGCAATGCCCGGCATCGTCCGCACCGCCACCCCGCTCCGCCCGCATAGGTCTGTGATTTCACGGATTGTCTTGCCGGACGCCTCAGGCAGGGCGATGATCACTTGCTTGACCCCATGCAACAGCACCAGTTCGGGAAGATTGCTCCACTGGCCCAGCACCGGCACGCCTCGAATAACCGCGCCCTGCTTCTCCGGCGCTTCGTCCACATAGCCGACGGCGTGCAAGCCCAGCTTCGGATTGTGCTGCATTTCCTGCACGATGGCGACCCCCGCCGCCCCGGCCCCCACCACCAGGACCGGCGTGGCAGCAGTACTCGATTGGCGCAACCAGCGGAAGCGCTCGACCAGCCGCACCAGGAAGCGCGGGCCACCGACCGCGATCAGTGTCAACAGGCCATCCAGCAGCGGGACGGCGACCGGGAAATCGGCGGGGATCCATCCGGCAGCCCGAATGCTGAAAAAGACCAGCAGTTGGGCGATCATCGCCAGGCCGACGGCCCCCCCGATTTGCCCCAGCTCGTCGATGCTGGCGTATCGCCAGTAGCGCGCATACAGGCCGCGCCCGGTAAACACGGCCATTTTGATCGCCAGGAACAACACGGTGACCGCAATCAACGATAGTCCCAACTGTTGAGCGGGTAAGGTCCCGTCAAAGCGCCAGAGCACGGCCAACAGCGGGGTCAGCAGGCTGGCGGCCAGGTCCAAGAGGAGAAAATGCCGATTACGCAAGCCCAGCAGCCCGGCGCTGACGACCTCTACCGCAGGCGTGCTGCGGCGTAACGGCGTTGATCTGCTTACCTCGGTCATAGACTCTTGGGGACCGAACTGATGTATCGTAGCCATGTAACGAACACCTCATCCTAATAAGAAATAAGTCAATCGTGCGGAGGCGGGAACATGCTCGGCTCTAAACCCGCAAAAGGAGCACGAAACTTAACCGTGCACGTATTGCTTAATCTGCATTCCACACTGGCAATTATAGCCCGTGCAAGGTGGGAACTTAATAGTAGGGGGTCCTTAGTTGACGGCGGACATGTGGCACTTAATCCGCCGTCCGCCTGGGCATAAAGGCCTTAACCAGAGCCGCTCTTAGGCCAGATCGGGAAGCTGTTTGGGGACGAGGCGGGACTACTGGTCCCGCACGCAGGCAGAGGGGGACCCGCTGCGCACATGGCGCACCGGCAAAAGCAACAGCCCCCCTCTTTGGGGGGCTGTTGCTCCTGGCTTATTGACCGCTCTATCAAGCCGGAACATGCTGCAAGATTGCCCGTTGCTTATATGCAGCACTCTCTGGCACGATGAGCAGGCGGGAGACCGAAGCGGCCTCCATCGAGGCGCGCTGCCAGGCTACTTGGGCGGCGAGACCCTGCCGCAATGGCATATGGGCACGAAGCCCCGTTGCTGGAGGTGGCGCGTATCGGCGAGGCCCCTCCCACAGATGGGAGCCGATTACTCAGGCGGCGACCAACTCCCGCCCGACGACCCGCTGCAATGTGTCGCACACATACTCAACTTCGGCTTCGGTCATCATCCCGGAGAACGGCAGCGCCAGCGACACATCGCCCAGGGTCTCGGTAACCGGGAAATTGCCGCGCTCATAGCCGAACTGCTTGCGATAGAACGGTTGCAAATGGATCGGCGTGAAGTAGGGTCGGCTGGGGATCCCCGCCTCGGTCAGGCGGCGTAGGACATCGTCCCGGTTGGCCTGGATGCGCACCACATAGACGAACCAACTCATGCGAGTCGTAGTGGCGGCGATGTAGGGGCGCTCCACCCCTTCCACCCCGGCCAGCCGCTCATTGTACCATCCGGCAACCCGCGCCCGCTTGGCGAGGAGTTCTTCAATGCGCCCCAGTTGGACCCGCCCCAGCGCGGCGCTCATCTCGTCCATGCGGTAGTTGTAGCCCAGGCGGGTGTGGGCCAGCCAGGCATCGAACACGTCGCGCCCCTGGTTGCGCAGGCTGCGGCCCAGCGTCGCCCACGCCGCATCGTTGGTCACGAACATACCGCCTTCGCCGGTGGTCATCTGCTTGTTGGGGTAGAAGGCAAACACCCCCGCCGTACCCAGTGTCCCTGCCGGACGGCCTTTGTAGAAGGCCCCGATGGCTTCGCACGAATCTTCAATGACGGAGAGGTGGTGCTGCTGGGCTGTGGCAAGAATCGGGTCCATATCCGCAGGTTGGCCGAACGCATGGACGGGCAGGAGGGCGCGGACCTGGCCTCCGGCCATGCCGGTCGCCTGCATCGTTGGAGGCAACCAACGGGCCGCCACCGCCCCGCCGTGAGCGAGGGCCTCCGCAGCCTCGGCTACGAGGTCCGGGTTGATATTCCCGGTGGCCGGATCCACGTCCACGAAAATCGGCACGGCCCGCTCATACATGATCGCATTGGATGAGGCAATGAAGGAGAACGGCGTGGTAATGACGAAATCGCCCGGCTCCGCGCCCGCCGCAATCACGGCCATGTGCAGGCCGCTGGTCCCAGAGTTCACGCCGATGGCGTGGCTCGCGCCGACATACTGGGCAAATTGAGTTTCAAACTGTTCGATCTGCGGGCCGATACTCAGGGTTGACGTGCGCAATACCGCGTTGACGGCGGCGATTTCCGCCTCGGTAATATCGGGGGCGGCCATATTAATCTGCATCCGTGTGTCTCCACTTCATCCTAAATACGAGCTACGAATTCACTAATCAGGGGTGTTAGCATGGCGCGTTGTCCACATAGCTATTATAGGCAGCCCCAGCCCTCCCTATAATGGCAACGGGTCCTTACTTACCCTGGACCTCATGGTACCGGCCAGGGGCTTATGGCCCGGCCTGGTCCCTGGCCGGGCTATCGGGTAGCGGACGGGAAGCGGTCAAGGGGTGGGGGCAGCAGAGAGCGCGGCAGCCTGCCAGTACGCTGGGGCAAGACAACGTGGCGGGCCGATCTAGCCGACCGGCCCACCGTTGCTTTGTTTGGTTGGGTCGGTGAGAAGGGGGGTGTTCGGGGTCTCCGGCTGATCGTCCCTACCAGCGGGCCGGTACGCCTTTTGCGGTGACTCCGGCGGGCACATCGCGCACCACCACCGCCCCCGCTCCCACAATCGTGTGGGCACCCACATTGCGACCAGGAGTCAACGCAGCTCCCACCCCGATAAAGGCATAAGGGCCGATCCGCACGCCGCCGCAGACATGGACCCCCGGCGCTATATGGACATACTCGCCGACGACGCAATCGTGGTCCACGGTGGCCCCGGTATTGATGATCACATGGTCACCCAGCACACTATCGGGGTTGACCACGGCGCCCGCCACGACGACGATCCCACGCCCTAGCTGGACCGACGCTGCCACCGTCGCCCGTGGGTGGATCGCGTTGCACCACAGCGGCTGTGCTGCGGCACCCAACCGCGCGACGATCTGCTCGCGGACCCCATTCGCCCCGATGCCCAGCACCAGTCCGTCCGGTTGGTGTTGGGCAAAGTCGGCAATTGCCCCCAGCACCGGCAGCCCCAGGCGGGTGGTGCCCCAGGCCTGCGGGTCGTCATCGAGGAACCCGGCCACCGACAGGCCCTGGCAGCGCAGAATGTCGGCGACAACCTTCGCGTGGCCCCCGGCTCCCAGGACCAGGATGCCGCTCATGGCCCGGCCTTCGCTGGAGGTTGCGCTCCCAGGAACTCCGACATCGTGACATGCCCAACCTGGCTGATATCCGCCCGCCGCACGACCTTGCCGATGGTGCGCAGGATAATTTGCAGATCTAACCGCAGGGACTGGTGATCTACATACCACAGATCCAGGGAGAATTTCGCTTCCCAGCTAAGCGTATTGCGCCCATTGACCTGCGCCCAGCCGGTGATCCCGGGGCGTACGGCATGACGCCGCCGCTGTTCCGGGGTATAGCGGGCTAGATATTGCATCAGCAGGGGGCGCGGTCCCACCAGGCTCATCTCGCCTTTCAGCACGTTGATCAGTTCTGGTAGCTCATCCAGACTGCTGCTGCGTAGGAAGCGACCAAACGTGGTCAGCCGCTCATCATCGGGCAACAAGTGACCCTGCCCATCGCGGGCATCGATCATGGTGCGAAACTTGAGTACCGTGAAGGGCCGTCCATGCAGACCGGGGCGCTGCTGGCGAAACAGCACTGGTGTGCCGAGCTTCAGGCGCACCAATAACGCCGTCAGGACGAACACGGGCGAAAGGGTAATCAACGCTAGGATCGTCAGACACAGATCAAATAGCCGCTTACTGAAATTGGATGACATGCTAACAGCTCCGTCTTACTTTTGCACAACCTGATGCAAAACAGCGTCCAACTTCGCTGCCATCATATCGCGATGAAATTCCGTCATTGCTAATTGCCGGGCAGCGTCCGCGCTCTGCCGAAGACGTCCGGGAGCGCGCACCAGCGCCGCGAGGAGTTCGGCGGCTTGTTCTGGATCGTCTGAAGGCAGAACGATTCCAGCGCCGCTCTTTATCAGCAGATCTGCCTGCCACCCGCCGTAATTAATAGCTACAGGCTTGCCTGCCGCCAAGGCATCGAAGAATTTATTAGCCGAATTGTTCCACATAGGCCGCAGCGGCACAAACAGGGATGTAGCTACCGTCGCCGCTGCCAGGAGGGCCGGCATTTCGTTCTTGGGCAAAGGGGCCCAGATCCACAGCGTCTGGTCCAGCACACCGGTCTCCGCAGCATGTTCTCGAACCCTGGCAGCCTCGGCACCTTCCCCCACCAACAGGAACCGCACCTCCGGCGCGACGCGCTGCATTGCTGCCGCTACGTCCACCAGATAGTCTACGCCGTTGAGTTGCCCAAACGTTCCGGTGTAGACGATCAAAGGCTGATCGTCGTCCAGATGCAGCCGGTTCGCCCGTATCTCATGGCCGCGGCAGGCTGGTACGTCAAACATTTCTACGTCACAACTGTTCGGGATGACCGTGACTTTATTGCTCGCGATGCCTTGCCGGATCACGCCTTCGGCCATGCCGGGGGAGAGGGCAACCACGTGTGCAGCGGCATGATAGGCTGTCCACTCCAGCAGCCGGGCTAGCCGTTGCGCCAGTGGGTTGCGCAGCGCCCCGATCGCTATCGGCATTTCGGGCCATAGATCGCGAACCTCGAAGACCATTGGAATCCGGTGCCAAAGCTTTGCCGCGATGCCCGGCAGCGCAATGGTCAAAGGTGTGCTGGTGGCGAAGACAACATCTGCTGGATGGCGTAGCGCCGCGACGGTTGACCACAGTGCAAACTGCAAAAAGGCCTGTAATCGGGCACCGAAGCTCATCGCGTTGGAATACGGTACTTGGATCACCACCGTAGGAATCCCTGCGATCTCAACCTCGGTTATGCGGCGGGTGGGATCCTGATACTGTAGCGGCAGTCCCGCCGCAGAGGTGATCATGCACACCTCGTGGCCGTTGTCGATCAGGCGGCGGGCGAACTCGTATGAGCGGGTACCGCCTGCGGAAGTCGGGGGCACAAAATATTGGTGCAGATAGAGTACTTTCACCGCACTACCTGGGTTCCGTACGCCGCCTGCCCCGCTGGCAATGGGGCGTGTTTACGCAGCACGGCCTCCTGCAACGCCCGTTCATAGCCGGTGGCGATGCCGTCCCAATCATACTTCGTTACCATCTCCCGCCGTGCATGGGCGCCTATTTCCTGGCGGCGCGCCGCATCTGCCAACAATTCCTGGACCGCAGCGACCATGGCGGCTGGCGTATCGGCGATACAAATCGCCCGCGGGTCGAGTTTGAGGCCCTGGGCACCTACGGAGGTCGCTACGACTGGCCGTCCCATCGCCAGGGCGTTCAGCACTTTCAGCTTGGTGCCGCCGCCCAGCCGGTAGGGTGCCAGCGTGATCGCCGCCTGCGCGTGATAGGGCCGCACATCGGGCACCGAGCCGTGCACCGTGATCTCGTTCTGCCCGTGCAAGGCCTGGATCGCCGGGGCGGGGCTGCGCCCCACCAGCCAGAGCTGGGTAGCCGGGCGTGCCTGGCGGATCGTCGGCCACATCTCGTGGACGAAGTATAGCACGGCATCAACGGTCGCCTCCTGATTCAGCCCACCACAGATCAAGAGCGCGTCCTCATTCTCCGCCAGGTCGGGCTGGGGCGCGAAGTAGGTGGTATCCACCCCGTTGGGTGCCAAGTGCAGGGCGACTTGCTCCGGCGCAAACGAGCGGGTGATTGCCAGGTCTTGCTCCGATACTGACACGGCCATATCCAACGCAGCATAGATTCGCGCTTCGTACGCTTTCATCTTCAACAAATTGACCGCACCGATCAGGCGCATTGCCAGGTGGGGATGGTGGTGAGCAATCCGGCTCCAGACCATACGGTCGGCGTTCTGCTGGTCAAGCACGGTGACGGCGCGGGTCGATCGCGGAAAGTACTGTGTCAACTGAATCACACTGGCGTCGATCACGTCCACCTCGTGCTGGGCCAGGTACTGCGTGACGGCCTCATGCATCGCCCGGCTACGGAAGCTGGTCACATGGTAGGGCACCGGCTCCACCAGGTTGCGCAGCCCGGCACGCACGCTCTTCTGCCCGCCCCGCGTCGTATAGATCTCGCGGCAAAACTCGCGCATATGCGCGAGGTCCGCCAGTGGGGGGGGATGGACGACAAATGAAAACAACGCCACCTCATGCCGCTGCCCCAGGTGCCGGATCAGGTTATAGTCGCGCAATTGGGCACCGCTGACCGCAGGGTAAGGAACGCGAAGGGTCAATTTTAGGATCTTCATGCGATATGCCCCCGTAACACAGGCTGCGAGGTGGGCTGCAGGGCCCTGGTCGGGGCCTGACCGAAGGGCCGTATCCCCCCGGCCAGCAAGCCGATAAAGATTAAGAACTGGGTGGTGAGGAGTAGCGGCTCTATCATGCCGTGTAGTAGCATCAGGCTCAAGCCGATCAGCACCCCCAGCGCCACCTCGTGTTCTTCGCGGGTGCTGGGATACCGTGCCGCCACATAAAACTTGCGCAGGATCAGCCCGACATACACAACGAACAACACCATGGCGAAAAAGCCATACGATAACCAGTAATCGAGCAGCCCGTTATGCACGCTCCATACATTGCTGATATCCACCATCGAGCCGTAACCTTTGCCGAACAGCGGGCTACTCTGGATCAGATCCCAACCGGTCGCCCATAGGTACGTCCGCTCGGTCAGCGTCAGCAGCCGGAAATCGTTGTTCAGCGTTGCGCTGTCAAACACAAACTGCGTATACAAGAACACCCCCGGCGCGATGAGGACCGCCACAACGAGTAGGCGCCGCACCGCAGTCAGGTGGGGGAACAGGCGGTGTACCAGACCGCTCAACAACATAATCACCAGCACCAGCGCCATTAGCCCGATTGCGGTTTTCGAGAATGTCAGGTACACCCCCATGATCGCGGCTCCCAGCAACAGCAGCTTGCGGGTCGCCGCGGCATACCCGACGAAGAAGAGCATGAACGCCGCCAGGTAGTTGGAAGCGCCAAACACCGTGGTCAGCTCATTCTTAAAGTTGTAGTAGGCATAATCGCTGGCGGGAAAGATAAGATAAACAAACTGTAGTCGCAGGGCGCCATCGGCCAGCGCGCTTAAAAAGAGGATCAGGATCGAGCCGAATAGAATAAAGCCGCCGAGAGTGAGCGCATTGCTGCGCAGGATGGGCAGCACGCTCCCGGCCAGCAACGCCAGCCAGCCCAGAAAGATAATCCCTAACCCCGACAGTTGGCGCAGGCTAGTCGTCATCTCCTGATTGAGTGCCAAGCACGAGACCAGGAAGGCTAGGGTAAGCGCCAGGTAGGCCGCGTGCAGGACCGACAGGCGGATATACTTGACTAGGAATACTAACGCCGGAACGATCAGGAACAGTGCAAACGGCAGGTAGAACCCGCCCGCGCCGGTCGAGAGCGTCATGCCTCCCAGGAAGAAGGTCAGCATCATCAACTGGGGTAGATACGGTATGGTGGGAGTGCTGGTTGTAACGCCTAAACGGATCATACGCGGGGCCATCCTGTTCTACAAGGTCAAGTTAACGGGTGTCGTCGTCATCCGGCGTGATGCTTCCACTTGCCCTGCACCTGCCGGTAGCCGTCGAGCAATCCCCCCAGCACCGCCCCGCGCACCGGGCGGGTGCGCGGGGTGACCGGGCGCAAAAGCTGCAAAGCCAGGCGCGACGGCACATAGTACAGATGGAAAACAAGCTTCCAGTGCCAGGGCAACCACCGATTCGCCAAGTAGATTCGGTTGCGCGTGATATAGTAGTAGCTGCGCGGGTTGCCCTGGCCCCCGGAGCTTTGCCCCAGTCCATGGTAGACCACGGCGTCGCGGGCAATCACACAATGGTAGCTGCGGGCTTGCGCATACAGGCCCAGGTCCACGTCTTCGCAGTACATGAAGAAATGGGGGTCGAAGGCATAGCCCACTTCCGCCATGCGTTGGGCGAGCAGATCACGGCGCAGCAGCACTGCCGATCCTTCACCCTCACTCGAAGGCCAGAAGGGCTGGGCCAGGTCGGGCTGCACCTGCTTGCCGCCGAATAGTTGCTGGGGCCAGGCGCGTCCGGCGTAGAGTTCGTGGCTCCCGGTTTCGTCCCGGACCCGCGCCCCGACCACCGCGGCATCGGCATCTGCCGCCACGGCAACCAGCTGGCTGAGCGTGTCCGGCATGAGGCGCGCATCATTATTCAGGATAAAAACATGGTCCGCCCCGGCATGTAGCGCATAAGCAATGCCCAGGTTGCAGCCCCCCGCGAAGCCCAGGTTGGTGGCTACGCCGATCACGACCAGGCTTTGCGCGCAGGGCGCTTCGCGCAGCCGGGCTTCCGCGCCCGTGTCCCCACCCCGCCAGGCCGTATGCTCATCATAGCAGATCAAAGTGTGCTGGGCCGCATCGTGCGCCGCCCAGGTCTGAATATGCGCTACCGAGTCGTCCTCGGAGCCGTTATCGATCAGCACCAGCCGGTAATTCGGATAATCCAGCCCATGCACCGATTCTATACAGCGCACGGAATCTTCCCAGCGGTTCCAGTTGAGAATGACAATGTAAACAGCAGGTTGGTTTGGCATCACAAATCCTAACAGCGATTCCACGAGGGTCAGAGACCTGGCCAGGTTACGAAAGGGCACCGAACAGATACAGGACCGGACGCCAGGCCAACAGCGGCAGCAGGCGCACTGGCAAGACATGCCGAGCCAGTTGCAGGTCCGCAGGTTCCAGGAAGCGGGTCACGCGTAACAGCACGATCAACCCGCTCAGGTATAGGACCCCTAATCCGGCCAGGACCCCCAGGCCGACGATCCGTTGGCTCAGCAGCGCCTCCGGTATCACAGCGCACACCGCCCACAGACTGCCGCCCGCCCCCAGCGTCGCCAGGCACAACCGCCACAGCCAGCTCCCCTGCGCGGCCCACCAGGGCAGCCGGCGCAGCCGATGGAACAGCCAGAGAAACCAAACTGAGGACACGCCCAGGCCCAGCACTGTCCCGACCAGCACCCCAAACAGGCCAAACCGGGGCGCCAGGATCACCGTGAGCACGATATTCAGCGTGGATCCCATAAGGGTGTAGTAGGCCTCGTAGCGCGGCTTGCCCATGGCCCGTACCATCGTGGTGCCGACCCCCGTCAGCATATTGACCAGATAGCCTGCGATCAGCAGCACCGCGACCAGGGGCGCATAGGGATAATCCTGACCCATCCACACCCGCACCAGCGGGATCGCCGCGCCCACAATAAATCCGGCCAGGACCATATAAATGAGCATCAGATTACGACTAGCGCGCACGTAAGCGCGGTCAAGCTGGTCGCGCTGCCCGGCGGCTTCCAGGGCCGAGGCTGTGGGTAGCAGCGCACTCAGGAAGGCCAGCGGCACGGCGCGTACCAGCATCGCCAGTTTGTTGCCGATTTCGTAGTAGGTCACGCTGGTCACGTTGATGAACCCGCCGATCACCAACCGGTCGCTTTGCATATTGATCACGCTGGCGGCATTAGTGATCTGCATCCAGCCGCCAAAGGCAAACAGGCGGCGCAACACTGGCCACTCGAACCGCGCCGGGTGGATGAACAGCGGCCCAAATTTGCGCCGAGCAATGATATAGCACACGAGGGCGGTAAACAAGGTTTGCAAGATGCTCGCTGTGACCAGGCCGTAGATGCCATAGCCCAGATGCAGGAACCCCACGACGGTGGCAGCATATACCACCTGTCCGGCCACCGTGACCAGCGACGTGGTCTTCATCTGCTCCTGCCCGTTCAACAAGGCCCCAAACACACCCAATGCATTGGAAAGAAAAAAGTAGACGAAAACCAGTAAGAATCCATTGACGGCGATGGGCACCAGCGCGGACGACAATTGTAATAGGCCGACCAGCCAGCGAACGACCAACAAGGCAAGCGGTGCTAGGAGCAGACCTAATAGCAAGTAGAAGATCAAACCAAACGTGATGACCTGCTGCACGCGCCGAAACGCCCCCTGTGCGGTGTACTCGGCTATATATTTGACAAAGGCAGCGCCGATCCCGAAGTCCAGCAGACCGAAATACCAAGCGATCGACCCCAGAATGGCCCATAGCCCGTAGGCTTCCAGACCCAATTGCTCGACGATGTAGGGTGTCAACGCGAAGATAACGAGAATGCCACCCAAGCGTACCAAAATGAGAGAGAGTGTATTGCCGAAGACCCGTCGCGTGCGATCCATAACACTATACCTTGTTGCCGGTCTAAGCGAGCTTCCACCGCCCGCAGTATTGCGTACTCACTGCGCATCCCTGCCGCGCCGCCTGTGGCAGGAAGGCTTCCGGATCCCCATCCAGCAGGCTCCGGAAACAGGACCCTACGGGTTCGCCACTTTGTCGGCGGCGCTCCTCACATCTGGAGGCGCGGAGGAAGCCACCCGGTGCTTGCCGCGCGCGCTGCCGGAGGAGCTGGCGCGACGCGATGAGGAGTTCTTCTTTTGCGTCGTGGCTTCGTTATCATAGTAGGCGTAGTAATAACTGCTGTCGTGGGTCGTGGTCCGATTGAGCACGAAGCCGATCATGCGGGTCCCCGCCTGCACCAGGCGCTCTTGCGTCTTCTTGGCGACCGCCGTGGAGGTCTTCCCGGCGCGGATCACCAGCAGGGCAGCATCGCAGGAGCGCGCCAGCAGTGCCGAGTCGGCCAGGACCAGGGCGGGGGCGCTGTCAAAGATTACGATGTCGGCCAGGGTCGCTAACTCGTTGACCAGCTCGACCATCCGCTGTGAGCCGAGTAGCTTGGCCGACGTGGGCGGAATCGGCCCACTGGGCAGCAGGCTCAAGTTGTCTACCGCCGTCGGCAGCAGGTAGTCTGCCGCCTTGCTGGTGGGGTTGACCAACGCGGTCGTCACCCCCCGCGTATTGGGCAGGTTGAAGTAGCGGGCGAGGGCCGGTTTGCGCAGGTCGGCATCAACCAGAATGACCCGCTTGCCCAATTGAGCCATGGTAATCGCCAAGTTGCTGGCGGTCGTGCTTTTCCCTTCCCCCGGATTGCCGCTGGTGATGAGCAGGGTCCGCACCGGGCCGTCCACCTTCGTAAAGTCTACATTCATCGACAGCACCCGGTACGATTCCGCAATCGCCCCGCGTGTGCTTAGGTTGGTCACCAGGGGGGTCAGATCTGCGGTACTCTCGATCGACGAGATCACACCGAGGGCCTCGGCATTCAGCAACTTTCCCGCGTCGTCGGCAGATTTCACGGTGTTATCCAGGTAGTCCCGCAGCACAATCAGCCCCACCACCAGAAACAGGCCGAGGATCGCGCCCAGCAGGACATTCAGCAGGGTCTTCGGTTGGGCCGGGTTGGGGTCGGCGCGGGCCGGTTCCACCACCACCAGGTTGTTCGCCGTGACCGCTTCGGCCAGGCGGATGTCTTCCATGCTCTTCAGCAGCGTGGCGTAGCTGCTGCGATACTGGGCCAACAGCGTATCCAGGCGATCCTGCTCGCTCATCGCCTGCGAGCCGGGTACCACTGGTATTGTGATCGCCGCCAGGCTGGCCTGGGTCCGATCAATATCCTTCTGGATGTTGTTTAATTCGGTTTGGAGGGCCTGCTTCGACACGGCATAGCGGCTGGCTTGCAGGGTCTGGTCTTGCAGGCGGAACTGATTGACGATTTCATCGGCAATCATCTCCGCCTGGCGCGGGTTAGGATCGGCAACTTTGAGGATCAGGAGTTGGGTGTCGCGCAGCACGGTCACGGTGACCCGCTTGCTCAACGCATCCGCATCCGTCTTAAGGTGCAATTGCTCAATCACTTTATCTAGTACCGGTTTGGCATTCACCGTCTGGGCATAGGTCTGGGCCAGGCGCTCACTGGTCAACACCGCATTGTAGTCGGTGGAGGAGGTGGTATTCCGCGACTGATCAATCATCAGCTTGGTTGATGCATCGTATATCGGGACCGTATACAGGCTGATTCCCCAAGCAACTCCGGCGGCCAACACCGTAATTAGCCCGATTAACCAAGACCAACGCCACAATAAGGTAGCGTAGCGACGAATTTCCATCAGCAAAAGCCCTCTCTATCTAAATGGTCGGTACGGCCCGACTTACCGGTGCTATGACATTCAATGAAGCACAGTACTATTATGGCTGTTGGCTCCCTCTAACCACAAGAGCCTAGTCACCCCCCGGCAGCGGGACCATCAGCCAAGCGGGAAGGGACCAGTAGCCCCTGTGCATTCAAGGCGGATAATCTAGCGTGACAGCTAGCTATGCTGAAGGTGTATACAAGTGATCGACTGGTCGCGCGCTGCGTCGGCTGCTTCCCGGCGCGGCAGGCAGCTAGCCAAAAACCGCTTGCGGTTGGGAGATTGTGCAGGCACTGAGGGTCTGATGGCCGCCTGTGGCAGACCTGGTGCCCGGCAGAGTTGCGGGGGGTAAAACCAGCGCTGGTGCGGATGGCGGGGTGGGATTGCCGCGTGACGAGATCCACTGGGCGCGCACAGGTGGTGTGCCGGGTGGTTCGGCGGCTCGAATCAGTAAGAGAGGAGTGACTTTTCCTGATAGCACCAACGCTACGAGCGGCGCTGCGGGGCCAGGGATCTATTAACCAATGGTGCTAGTTTTAAAGGGCTAACATGGCAATGGAGAAACAGACTTGCCGCGTTTCCGGCGTCTGTGCACTGTCCCAGCGGAGTAGCATGTTGAACACGGCCAGTGTGTAGGCTAGCCGTGCTTCAAAGTAGCGCCATTTCCGATGACTGACCTTCTTGAAATGACACACCGTCGTCACCATCGACAACATCGGCTCGACCAACATCCGCGGGTTCCATTCACCGCGCCGACAAACCTTCATGTTTGGCGGGTCGCCTTTTGTGCCGTGGAACCCTTGATTAGTCAAGACGATTATCTCCTCCGCGAACTGCGCCACCATCGGGCGGAAATGGCTATCGTGGGTGTTGGCCGTACTCAGCGACCAGCCACTGACCAATCCGACTTGGTTGAGCACCACCTCGCTGGGATGCAAATGAGCCTGGGCATGAACGGGTTCTTCGCCCAGCACATCGTCCACGCGGCAGAACAATTCTGTGATAAAATCAAGGGTAGTCATAGGGTGCTTCTGGTTCGGTGGTGTGGTTACCAACAGGATCAGGGAACCCTATGATTTTGTCAAACTAGCACCATTGGTTACTAAGCACAATCGAGCAACTTTCACGAAAAATCAGGTAGACAGTACTGTCAAGAGCTACTGTGAATTTGACTTGGGCGTTCGTCAAACGATCGAACTTACTGATCTCGTATAATCTATCCCCGAGTCCAAAGGTGTCTATCACAGGCTATCATCATCTATCTTGTATTTACATTCATTCTCTTTTTCCCTGATTCCGTCTACAATGGTCGATAATAGTCTACTGGCCTGGCTACATAAAGGCTACAAAAAACCGAGAACGATTAGTTCTCGGTTTGTGATTCAGCCTTATATAAGCTATTTTATGGGCTGGGGTGCAAGGATTCGAACCTCAATTGACTGATCCAGAATCAGCTGTCCTACCTTTAGACGACACCCCAATGCGCTATATATTATAGCAAAGCTGGCGCGCTTTGTCAACCAAAATCGCGCCGGAATTTGGCGACAACTTGTCGCGCCGCTAGCTCTTCAGCCGGGCCAGATCGTTGACATACAGTTCGAGATGACCGCAGGCGGAGCAGACCTGGGCGCGGACCGAACTGCTGCCGCCCAGCCACCCGATCAGTACGTCGGGTCGCCGGGCGGTGAGCGTCCG
>JBBSEL010000010.1:0-17297 GCA_038239755.1 Chloroflexia bacterium
ACCGCCGAACGGCGGACCTGGGCGCTGGGGCTGGCAGGGGGTGGGCTGCTGCTGGGCGGCGGATTCTTCCTCAGCCACTCGGCCATCCTGGGGCGCGGCCTGCGCTACGAAGGCCCCTGGATGAACTTCTGGTGGCACATGGCCTGGCTGCCCGCCGTGGTCGCCCCGCTGGCCTGGTATCTGGTCATGCTCTGGTACGCCGGGTTCTGGGATGACCGCCAGAGTGCATTGCACCGCCAGCAACGCCCGCTCCTGGCGCTGGTCAGCGGGCTGGCCGTGGGCTTGCTCGCCCTGCTCTTTTTCCTGCCCTCCTACACCCAGTTGATCACCTACGACCTGACCAGCACCCCCACGATTGGTGGGGTGCCGCTGGTGGTACTGGTCTACCCGTTTTATGTCGTGCTGTGTATCGGGCTGTCGGTGGATGCGCTGCGCCGCCCGATCCCGTCGGGGCGGATGATGGGCGACCTGGCCCGGCAGCGGGCGCGGCCCTGGCTGGTCGCCACGGCGGGGGTGCTGATCGTGGTCAGCCTGCTCGTGGCGGGGGGCATGATCTGGTTTATCGGGGATTCCCACCAGTTGCCCTATTATCGCCTGACCGCCGCAGGGATCCCGCTGCCGCTGGCCGCGCTCGATCTGGTCGCGGCGGGGTGCATCGCCGTCGCCGTTCTCTTGCTGGGGCAGGCGCTGGTCGCCTACGAGATCTTCACCGGCAAGACCCTGCCCCGGCGCGGTCTGTTGCGGCAATGGCGGCGGATCGTCATCCTGGCGGCGGGCTACAGCGTCGTCGTCGGGGGCATCCTGACGCTCCAGATCCACCCGATCTACGGCTTGTTGGTGGCGACGATCCTGATCACCCTGTTCTATGGCCTCTTTAGCTGGCGGGTCTACGCCGAGCGTGAACGGTATATGGACCAGTTGCGCCCCTTCGTGACCGGACCGCGCCTCTACGAAGAATTGCTGGACCGCTCGACGGGCGACCCGCCCGATCTGGATGTGGAAACGCCGTTCCGCGCGCTCTGTGCCCAGGTGTTGGGGGTGCGGGTGGCCTACCTGGCGGCGGTGGGGCCGCTCTCGCCGTTGGTCGGCCCGCCCTGGAGCTATCCCGCCGGGCACACCCCGCCGCCGCTCACGCCCGATCTGTTCGCGCAATTCACCTCGCCGCAGACGCTCTATGTGGCGGTGGACCCGGCCCAGGCGGGTGGCGCGGGCTGGGCGGTGCCGCTGTGGAGCGAACGCGGGCTGATCGGCGTGCTCCTGCTGGGCGACAAGCGCGACGGGGGGCTGTACACCCAGGAGGAGATCGAGCTGGCCCGCGCCAGCGGCGAACGGCTGATCGACACGCGGGCCAGCGCCGCCCTGGCCCAACGGTTGATGGCGCTGCAACGCCAGCGGCTGGTCGAAAGCCAGGTGCTCGACCGCCAGACCCGCCGCGTCCTCCACGATGACGTGCTGCCGCATCTCCACACGGTGATGCTGAAGCTGAGCGCAGGCGGGGCGCACGGCAGCACGCCCGAAGCCCTGGCCCTGCTGGGCGACGTGCATCGCCAGATCTCGGACCTGCTCCACGCCCTGCCGCCCACCGCCGCCCCGGCTGTGACCCGGCTGGGGCTGGTCGGGGCGTTACGCCAGGCGGTGGACACCGAACTGGGCCAGGCGTTCGATGGCGTCCATTGGCAGATCGCCCCCGATGCCGCCGGGCCGGTCCAGGCGATCCCGCCGCTGACGGCGGAGGTGTTGTTCTACGCGGCGCGAGAGGCGATCCGCAACGCCGCGCGCTATGGCCGCAACGGCGATAGCACGCGCCCGCTGCACCTGCGGGTGGGGGTGGCCTGGCATGATGGCCTGGAAATCCGCATCGAGGACGACGGGGTGGGGATGCAGACACCCCCGCCCACCGCCGATGGCAGCGGCCACGGCCTGGCCCTCCACAGCACGATGATGGCCGTGGTTGGCGGCGCGCTGGCGACCGACACCCTGCCCGGTCACTACACCCGCGTCACGTTGACGTTGCCCCAGCAGACGTGGTAAGGCGGAGCACTTATGATCAGTAATCAGAATGGCGCTTCCCCTAAGCGAAAGCAGTTCCCGACCGGGAACAGCGCCTTCACCGTCTTGCTTATAACCGGTCTGCTCCTGGCGACCGGGTTGATTTCGTTGATCCTGGCGTGGCCCCGGCCCGTCGCCGGTCCTCCGTCTGCTATCGCCCCGCCCCCGCTGGACGGCAAACCACCGCTCCCCCTGGTGCAGGCGAGTGGCGGTTATACCCTCACCATCCAGCCGTTCTACGCTGATGCTAATAGTGTGGTGGTCAGCATGACCGTACAGGGTGTTAAGCTAAACCCGAATGAGTATCCCTACCTGGGCTGGCGTGATGGCGATACAACCCAACTCCCCCGGCTGGCCGATGATGCGAGGCACGACTTCCCGGTACTCAAGACCTATCCCAACATACACAATAGCGATGTGTTTTATCAAGATTTGGAGCGCTGCCATGAACAATTTTACCTGCTGGTATTTGATGCCGCCGGGCTAAAGACGGCAGCCACCAGCCTCAACTTGCGTCTGACAGTGGGGTTTGGCGTCGCGTTATTTGGCGGCGTTCTCGGTCAGACGGGACCGCTCACCTTTGCCTTCACCCTGCCTTATGAGCCGGAGCGGCGGGTCACAGAGGTAAATCAAACCGTGGGTGATCACAAGGGCAGCCTCACGCTGGAGCGTGTGACGGTCAGCCGCCACTCCGTGCGCGCTGGTTGGCACTTCACTATGCCGGATGGGGGTATGACGTTGTACATCTCTCCCGATCACCAGGAATTCTACTTACCTCCGGAATTTTCTTTGCACACCGGCGATTGGTCCTCCGATACTATAACGCCCTTCTTTGCGGCGGTCGGCGGGACGCCGGACAGTTGGACGTCCCAACTCGTCGCCCCCCTGTTTGATCAGACCGGCGATTGGCGCTTGCAGGTAAAGGGGGGATTTATTGAGCCGAATGGGGTGGGTAATCACGGGCAATGGATCTATCATTTTACCGTGCCAAAGGTGGGGGAGCCACCATTGGTCTACACCCCGGTGATGATCGAGATCTCGCCGACACCCCTGCCAACACAGCCTCCAACGCCAACCTGGGCTGCGCCGCCCCTGACCGTCCCCCCTGGCCCGCGCCCCATTCCCACGGTGAATCTGCCGTCTCCTATCCCTTCCTTTGCGCCCTGACTTGCTGTTTATGCCTCTAGCCAGTGACGCTTGCGACGATCTCAGCTTTGTGCTATCATACAGGTGTCCCTCCGGCCCGTCTTCGGGGACACGTACCCGCCAGACATCTCCTAGTCCATACGATCACCGTACACAGCGGACACCACAACTCCGGGGTTTGGCATCCGCGCTGTCGTCCCTGATTCCGCCCTTGCCGGGACCCGTGCCTTTCCGTCCAACCATCCTCAGCGAACGCGGGACGATGCGGATTCCCGCGTCGTCCCTCATTAATATACTATTACTATTGCTGGTCCGCGCTGTGCGGACGGATCACCGGAAAGGAGGATCTTTTTCGCAGCCTCTACAGCGTTGTACGAGCCGCTCTGCCAGAGGCTCAGTGCCAGGAGCTAACCGCTATCAACAAGGAGGTTTGAGAAATGAAACAGACCATTCGCCTCAATGTGAATGGGATGGCGCGGGAAGATTCCGTCGAACCCCGCCTGTTGCTCGTCCACTATCTGCGCGAGAATCTGGGCCTCACCGGGACGCACATCGGCTGTGACACCAGCCAGTGTGGGGCCTGCACTGTCCACCTCGACGGCCAGGCCGTCAAGTCCTGCACCATCTTTGCTGTGCAGGCCGACGGGGCCAGCGTGACCACCATCGAAGGCTTGAACTCGGTCGCGGGCGCACCCCAGGAGGGGATGCACGTCCTCCAGACCGCGTTCTGGGAGCAGCACGGCTTGCAGTGCGGCTACTGCACCCCCGGCATGATTATGGCCTCGGCAGCCCTGCTCCAGAACAACCCCCATCCCAGCGAAGACGAGATCCGCCACGGCCTCGAAGGCAACATCTGCCGTTGCACCGGCTACCACAACATTGTCAAAGCGGTGCGTGCCGCCGCTGGCGAGTCGGTCGGTGCGGAAGCGTCGCGCGGTGAAGCCATGCCAACGATGGCGAGTAACGAGTAACGACGAGTGATGAGCAATGAGCAATGAGCAATGAGCGATGAGTGATGCGGTTTGTCCTCAAACCTCAAACCTCAAACCTCAAACCTCGTACCTCGTATCTCGGCCCTCAGCACTGTATAGGAGGCGAGCAATGGCAATAGGCAGCATGGTCGGCGCAAGTGTGCGTCGGCATGAAGATCCCAAGCTGGTCAGCGGGGCGGGCACGTATGTGGACGATATTAAACTGCCGGGAATGCTCTATGTCGGCATCCTGCGCAGCCCCTACGCCCACGCCCGCGTGACCAGTGTGGATGTCAGCGCGGTGCGCGGGCAGTTTAACACGGCCCAGGTGCTCACCGGCAAAGATGTGCGGGCGCGGCAAAAAGCGCCCCTCGCCATCACCTGGCGCATCCCCCCCGACCTGAAAGCGCCCGACCATTGGGCGATGGCGACCGATAAGGTCCATTACATGGGCGAGCCGGTGGCGGCGGTGGCGGTGGAAGATCGCTACCAGATCGAAGACGCGCTCGACCTGATCAACGTCGAATACGATCCGCTCCCGGCGATCACCGACATGGAAGAGGCGATCAAAGACGGCGCAGCCCTGATCCACGAAGAACTGGGCACCAACAAAGCCTACACCTTCTCGGTGGCGACGGGCGATGTGGAGGCGGCGTTCGCCAATCCCGAAGTGTTGGTCAAGCAGCGGCTGGTCAACCAGCGCCTCGCCTCGGTCTCGATTGAGACGCGCGGCATCGTCGCCCAGTATAACAAGTCGATGAACGAGTTGACCGTCTGGTCCAGCACACAGATCCCCCACCTGCTTAAGCACCACCTGGCCGAGATGTTGGGCATCCCCGAACACAACGTCCGGGTGATCGCGCCGGACGTGGGCGGCGGCTTCGGCTCCAAGCTGAACGTCCTGCCCGAAGATTTTATCGTGCCCCTGCTGGCGGTCATCACCGGGCGGCCCGTTAAGTGGATCGAAAGTCGCACCGAGAACCTGCAAAACACGGTGCATGGCCGTGACATGGTCGATTATGTCGAGATCGCCGCCAAGCGCGACGGCACGATCACCGGCCTGCGCTCCACCATCTACGCCAACCTGGGCGGCTACTGCCGCTTCTTCGCCGCCGGGCTGCCGGTGCTGGCCGGGCTGATGCTGCCGGGCAACTACAAGCTGCCCGCCTTCGGGGTGGACATCCACGCCATCTACACCAACACCCTGTTCGTTGACGCCTATCGCGGCGCGGGACGGCCTGAAGCCACCTATGCCGTCGAGCGGATTATGGACATGCTGGCCGATGAACTGGGCATGGACCCCGCCGAACTGCGCCGCAAGAACTTTGTGCAGGAAGGCGACTGGCCCTACACCAGCCCGACCGGCCTGGCCTACGACAGCGGCAACTACGTGCCCACGCTCGACAAGGCGCTGGCAATGTCTGGCTACACCGATGCCGTTGCTGCCGCGCAGCAGTGGAACCACGACAACCCCCGCGTCCGCAAGGGTATCGGTCTCGCCGCGTATGTCGAGATCGCTGGGTGGGGACCAGGCCAGGCCACGTTCGGCCTCGGCGTGGCGAACCAGCTATTCGGCAGCGCCACGGTGCGGGTGGACCGCTCCGGCACGGTTGAAGTGCTGGCCGGGGCAAGCGGTCACGGCCAGGGCCACCTGACCAGTTGGGCGCAGATCGCCGCCGACGTGCTGGGCATCGGCCATGAAGACGTGCGCGTCTACGAGGGCGATACGGCGCTGATCCAAACCGGTTCCGGCACCTTCGCCAGCCGCAGTGTCTCGGTCGATGGCGCAGGTGTGCACCTGGCCGCACACAAGATCCGCGAAAAGATGCTCAAAATCGCCGCCCACCAGCTCGAAGTGGACCCCTCTGACCTGGAGATCCACAACGGCATGATCACCGTGCGCGGCGTCCCGTTGGACGAAGACGTGGTCGCCGGGGGCCGCTTGCAGACCGCCGATGCCGCCGCCGAACCGCCCAACCCGCGCTCGGTGTCGTTCAAGAAGATCGCCTACTCGGCCAACACCCACCACGACATGCCCCCTGACCTGGAAGCTGGGCTGAACGAGAGCGCCTTCTTCGACCCGGTGAACTTCACCTATCCCTTCGGCGTGCATGTGGCCGAGGTGGAGGTGGACACCGAAACGGGCGAAGTGAAGCTCACCCGCTACGTGGCCGTGGACGATTGCGGCAACGTGATCAACCCGATGATCGTAGACGGCCAGGTCCACGGCGGCGTGGTCCAGGGCGTGGCCCAGGCGCTGTGGGAAGAGGTCGTCTATGACAGCGATGGGCAACTCGTGACCGGCACGCTGATGGACTACGGGGTGCCGTTCGCCAGCGACGTGCCGATGATCGAAACCGGCGCGACGATCACGCCCTCCCCGGTCAACCCGCTGGGGGTCAAGGGCGTCGGCGAGGCGGGCACGATTGCCGCCACGCCGGTGGTGGTGAACGCGGTGATCGATGCGTTGAGCGGCCTCGGCATTCGGCATATCGATATGCCGCTGCGCCCGGAGAAAATCTGGCTGGCCGTTCAGCACGCCCAGAGCAACAGCAGCAACGGGCACTCGGAAGGAGGCACGGCGTGATCCCGAAAGAGTTTGATTATGTCGCCCCGAGCAGCGTCGCGGAGGCGTTGCAAGCCCTGAGAGACGGGGGCGACGATGCGAAGCTGCTGGCCGGGGGCCACAGCCTGATCCCGCTGATGAAGCTGCGGCTGGCCGCGCCCTCCCGCTTGGTGGATCTGCGCAATATCACCGACTTGCGCGGCAACACCACCACGCGCAACAACTCGCAGTTGATCGGGGCGATGACCACCTACCAGGAGTTGACCCAGGGCACCGGCCTGCTGGCCGAGTGCGCCGCCAGCATCGGGGATACTCAGGTGCGGGCGCGGGGCACCATCGGTGGCAGCCTGGCCCACGCCGACCCTGCCGGTGACCTACCCGCCGCCGTGCTGGCGCTGGATGCCCAGCTACGGGTCTCCCGCCTGGACGGCGACGGCAGCACGGTGGCCGAGCGCGAGATCGCCGCCGCCGACTTCTTTGTCGATCTGCTGACCACGTCGCTGGAACCCGGCGAGATCCTCACGGCGGTGTTCGTGCCGGATCATCGCTTCAGCAACGGCGGCGGGGGCAGCAGCGGCAGCGCCTATGTCAAGGTCCGCAACAAAGCATCGCACTACGCCCTGGTGGGCGCGGCGGTGGTGCTGGGCCTGGGCACCGACGGCGTGTGCAACCACGCCGCCATCGCCATCACCGGGGCTGCCGCCAAGCCGTTCCGGCTGACCAGTGTTGAAGACGCGCTGAAGGGCACCCGCGCCGAAGAAAGCGACATCACCAGCGCCCTTGGCACGCTTTCTGATCTGGATGTCAACTGGATGGCCGACCTGCACGGCTCCGCCGACTATCGCCGCCACCTGACCGGCATCGTCGCCGCCCGCGCCTTGCAGACGGCTCGCAGCCGGATGTAGGCGTGAAACGTGAAACGTGAAATGTAAAATGTGGGGCGTGAAGCGTGAAGCGTGAATGAGGATTCACGTTTCACGTTTCACGTTTCACGAGGACGCAATGGAAGACACACCGTTCGCCAGCATCGATGCCGTGCAGACCGCCCTCGCCGCCCATCACTATGTGGCTGAAAAGGGGTTGGCGACCGCGTTGTTTCTCAGCCTGAAGCTGCCCAAGCCGTTGTTCCTGGAAGGGGAGGCGGGGGTGGGCAAGACCGAGGTCGCCAAGACGCTGGCGACCTTGCTCGGCACGTCGCTGATCCGGCTCCAGTGCTATGAAGGGCTGGATGTCAGCACTGCTGTCTACGAGTGGAACTACGCCCGCCAGATGATGCGGATCCGGCTGCTGGAGGCGGAAGGGCAGGGGGCGTCGTTCGATGAAGCGCACCTGTTCGGCCCGGAGTTCCTGATCAAGCGCCCGCTCTTGCAGGCGGTGAGCTATCCCGGCCCCGGTCGCCCGGTTCTGCTGATTGACGAATTGGACCGTGCCGACGAAGAGTTCGAGGCGTTCCTGCTGGAACTGCTGGCCGACTTCCAGATTACCGTGCCGGAGGTCGGCACCTTCCGCCCCACCACGCCGCCTGCGGTGATCATCACCAGCAACCGCACCCGCGAAATCCACGACGCGCTCAAGCGCCGCTGCCTCTACCACTGGATCGAGTATCCCACCTTCGAGAAGGAGCGGGCCGTCCTCGCCGCCCGCCTGCCCGACACGCCGCCTGCCCTGGCCGCGCAGGTGGTCAGCCTGGTGCAGCAATTGCGGCGGATGGATCTCTACAAGCTGCCCGGCGTGGCCGAAACGCTGGATTGGACAGCGGCCCTCCTCGCCCTGGAACAGCAAACCCTGACCGTGGATGTGGTCGCGGATACCCTCGGCGCGTTGCTCAAGCACCAGGAGGACATCGAGCGCCTACGGGGCACCACCCTCACCACCCTGGTGCAAAAGGCCCAGCAGCAGGCGTCGGCGGAGGGGGCGCGCGTGGACCCGTGAAGTGGATTGAGAAATATACCAAACATCAGTACATAAGCTTGCTTGATGTGATGCGTGCATACGAAGCAGGAACCATCACGTTTAGTGATTGGGTTGATAGCTTAGATGGCACACTGGACATTTGGAATAAGGTAACCGATGAATGGGATGATCCTTTTCTAGACAACTGGTCTGCCCTAGAGCGCGCTTATACACAAAATTCGGCGCGCGGTTCTGTAGACGCCCAGACAGACCAACTCGCCAGGGATGCGATTGGCGAACTGAAACCACGAATAGAGCGCATCATCGAACAATCTTATTACAAAAGGATGCTTGCTGCGGTAGTGTCCTATGAACAGGGTTCAATGAGTCTGGCAACCTTAATCCAGAATCTAGAGCAATTGGTAAATGAGCTAGACGTTATACCCGCGCCGTGGCATGAGCCATTCCGGCATGATGTTTGGAACATAGAAGACCTGGAATCAGGATCTTATTATTGGGACAGTACTGACGAACTAGCAGAGCAAAAGCGTCTTAACGTGGAAGAGACACTGGAGCGGCTGAAGGCTATAATCAATCCACTGTTGGTAATAGATGATAACAACCGAGATCCCGCATGAGCAACACCGATCCCCACAACTCAGTCCTCAGTCCTCAGTCCTCAGTCCTCGTCGCCGCGCTTGGCGACCGGCTGGCGCGGCGGTGGCTGGAGTTTGGGCGGCTGTTGCGGCGCAACGGGGTGGAGACGACCGCCGGGCAGATGCGCGACCTGTTGCGGGTGTTGCCGCTGCTGGATTTGGGGGACCGGGAGGGAGTCTACTTTGCGGCGCGGGCGCTGCTCTGTGCCCGGCGCGATGACCTGCCGCGCTTCGACCTGACCTTTCGCCAGTTCTGGGGCCGCACCCGCCAGATTATGATTCCCTCCGACAGCGGCTCGCTGCAGCCCTCGGCGCAATCCACCACCGAAATCTCTGCCGAGCATCCCGACGCCGCAACCGCCCCCCCGACGGTGCCTCTGATCGAGCGCAGCACCCTGGCCGATGGGGGCGACGCCGACGAGGCGGGGGGCGATTTGCCCCCCGACGAGGCGTTGCAGCGCGCCCTGCTCTACAGCACGCAGGAGCGGCTGCGGACGCTCGACTTCGCCCGCTTCACCGACGAGGAGTTGACGGCGGCCAAATTGATGCTGGCGGGCTGGGAATGGACGCCGGGTTTGCGGCGCACCCGGCGGCTGGCGGCGGCGCGGCGCGGGCGGCGGCTCGACTTCCCGCGCACCCTGCGGCGGGCGATGCGGACCGAGGGGGTACCCTATACCCTGGCGCGGCGCGGTCCCCGGCAGAAGCCCCGGCCCCTGGTGCTGCTTTGCGATATCAGCGGCTCTATGGCCTCCTACACCCGCATGTTGCTCCACTTCCTGCACTTCCTGCGGCGCGAGGTGAGCCATGCCGAGGTGTTCGTCTTCGGCACGCGGCTGACCCGGATCACCCGGCAACTGCGCGCCCGCAGCGTCGATCAGGCGCTGGCCGACGTGGGCCGCGAGGTGATCGATTGGTCGGGTGGCACGCGCACCGGCGAGGCGTTGCGGGCCTTCAACACCACCTGGGCGCGGCGGGTGCTCGGCCAGGGGGCGGTGGTCTGCATCATCAGCGACGGCTGGGACCGGGGCGACCCGTCGTTGCTGGCCGCCGAACTGGCCCACCTGCAACGGATGTCGTTCCGGCTGATCTGGCTCAACCCGTTGCTGGGGCTGCCCGGCTACCAGCCGCAAACGCGGGGCATGGCGGCGGCGCTGCCCTTCGTGGACAATTTCTTGCCGATCCACAACCTCGCCAGCCTCCAGGCCCTCGCCGGGCTGCTGAGCCGCGTCGATCTGGACACCCGCCCCGACCGGCGGCAGGTGGTGTTGCCGCCTGCCCCGCCAGCGTCCCTGCCCACGGCACCTGCGCCGTTGCCGTCCTCGGTGCCCCGATTTGCGGTGACGGTTCCGGCTCAGGGGCACCTGAAGCGATAGGGATAGAAGAGGAGCGTAACCCGATGACCGAGATGCCCAAAACAACCATCCAGGAGCGGTTGGCCTGGCCGATGACGCCCGAAGGGTACGACAAAATCCGCCGCCTGTGGATCAAGCATTCGATTGCCGAGGATAAGCGTAACCTCCAGGGGTTGATCGACACCCTGGCCGAGGATTGCGTCTACCATGTCATCCCTACCGGGCAGCGTTGGGAGGGGCACGAGGGGGCACGCCAGTTCTACACCACCTTCCTAGGCGCGTTCCCCGACGTGCATTTCGACCTGACCGATATCGTGATCGGCCCGCAAGGAGTGATCGAAGTGGCCGACATGACCGGCACCCACCAGGGCTTGTGGATGGGGCTGGAGGGCACAGGCCGCCCGGTGCAGTTGCAGATCATCATCCATTTCCCCTGGAACCCGGCGGCCCAACTCTTTGCCGGAGAGAATGTCTATTTTGACAGTGGCGCGTTGCAAAAGCAGTTGACCGAGTAGAAAGTGGAGTAAGCGACAATGGAAGTCGAAACGTTCAAGAACGACCTCCTCCCCGCGATCGAACGATGGCGGGCGGCGGGGGAGCAGGTGGCGATTGCTACCGTGGTGCGGGTGGTGGGGACGGCCCCCCGGCGCGAGGGGTCCAAGCTGGCGGTGTCGTCCAGCGGCGAACTGGCCGGGTCGGTCAGCGGCGGCTGCGTCGAAGGGGCGGTGACCGAGGCAGCCCTGCGCGTGCTCAAGACCAGACGCCCGGTGATGCTGCAATACGGCATCACCGCCGATATGCTGACCGACGTGGGGTTGTCCTGCGGTGGGCGGATTGATGTCTTTGTCGAACCGTTAGATTGGTAGGGGGCAGCGATGGCCGGTATTTATTCCCAACTGGCTGAGGTGATCGCCGCCAACCGCCCTGCCGCGCTGGCAACGGCGATCAGCGGCCCGCTGGCGGGGGCCAAGCTCCTCGTGCCCGGCACCGGTGACCCCATCGGCACGATCCACCCGGCGCTGGATGCTCAGATCGTGGCCGACGCCCGCGCCTTGCTCGCTGCCGAACACAACGCGGCGCACCGCTACGAGGTAGATGGCGAACCCATCGAGATCTTCATCGAGACGTTCCCCCCGCCACCGCGCCTGATCATCATCGGTGCGGTCCATGTGGCGATCCCGCTCCATCGGCTGGGGAAGACGCTCGGCTATTATGTGATCGTGGTGGACGCACGCGGCACCCTGGCGACCCCCGAACGCTTCCCCGTCGCCGACCAGGTCCTGGTGGAGTGGCCCGACGATGCGCTGGCCCAGATCGGGTTGGATGCGTCGTGTGCGGTCGTCGTCCTGACTCACGACCCGAAGTTCGACCAGCCCGCGCTCCAGGCCGCGCTCCAATCCCCCGCCCGCTACATCGGAGCCATCGGCAGCCGCACGACGAACGAGTCGCGCATGGCCGAATTACGTGAGGCCGGGCTATCCGACGACCAACTGGCCCGCATCTACGCCCCCATCGGCCTCGATATCGGCGCGCAAAGCCCCGCCGAAATCGCCCTCGCCATCATGGCCGAAATCGTTGCCGCCGGGCGGGGCCGGAGCGGCGGCTCGCTGCGCGCTTCCCCGCTGCCGGTGATGGTGCGTGAAACGTGAAACGTGAAACGTGAAATGTGAAATGTGATGCGTGATACGAGGGATCAGGAATCAGAACGACGCAATACGCAATACGCAATACGCAATACGCATCACGCATCACGCATCACGTTCCACGCTGCTCGCCGGGGTGACCGGCTGCGCCGGGTGTGCCGGATGGCGGGGGCGGAGATGGATCACCCCACGATCCGAGGACCAGGGGGCGTAGGGAGCCATCGTCAGCGCGGCCAGGGCCAGCAGGACGGTGTCATAGTTCACTCGCCAGCCGACAAAGTCGCGCCAGGCGGCGTCGCGGTCGGCTTTCATCGGCAGGTTGCCCGCCGCCAGTTGCTCGTAGGCGGCATCGAATTCGGGGCGGGTGATGCTGATCGGGCCGCCCGGCGCGGGGTCGGCGTCATACTCGATGCGGAAGAAGTCGGCCACATGCCGCAGGGCGATGTACCCGGCCCGGATCGTCAGTGCGACCTGCGGATCGCGGGGCACGTCCAGGGCGGCAGCCGTCAGCGCGGCGGCATCGAGGACCGTGCCTGCCGCCGTCACCCAGGAATGATCGGGCTGAGGGGAGCGGAAAAAGGCCAGCGCGGCAAGCGATGTGTGGCTCTCCTCTAGCTCCACGAACCACAACTCCCAATCGGTCCAGAGCCGGTTCAGGCGGTCTAACGGGCCGATCCGTTGGTAGCGCAGGAGCAATTCGATGGCCGAGGGCGGCGACCCGGCGCGCACCTCCAGCATAGTGACCGCGGCTTCGCGCTTGGAAAATGCTCCGTACATCACCGGCAGGTAGGCGATCAGCAAGGCCACCAGGACCAGCCCGATCGCCGCCTCGGAGAAGGCCAGGATCGTGGTCGGGATCGTCTCGACGCTGGCGAACCCCAGCGTGAGCAGCGACGAGCCGCTGACCTTAAAGATCGTATCGGCCTGGTCCACGCCCAGCGCCCAGTACATCGCCATATAGCCGATCATCACAATGACGAGCCATACGGCGGGCAGCAGCAAGAGGCTGATCGGGGCATAAAAGGCCATCGTCCGGTCGCGTGCTTCGTAGCTGTTGGCGCGGCGTGTCCAAAAGTCAAAGACCTTGCGGGTGGTGAGGAAGACCGTCGCGCTCAACGGATCGCGCGAGCTGCGCGGGAGCACAAAGGTGCGTGTGGCCGAGGCCAGGGTGCTGAGGACGATCAGCAGGCCCAGCCCAAAGGCGAGCACACGAAGGATAATCATCAGTATTATTGTTCCTTGCCATGTGATGTTGCGGTGTTGACTGCTCGGACGGGAACCCCGGATGGGGACAGGTGGGCTGTGTTCGTGGGGGTAGGTGTGGGTGTGGGCACGTTCCGCCGGGTTTAGTATAGCACTTCCGCGTCCTTGCGGGCAATACGGCGGGTCTATAACGGTTCGGATGGGGGAGTTTGTTGGCGTAGCGGCGCACCCACGTGTGCGCCTGGTGGGGAGTTCGCGATCTCCGCCGAGATTGTCACGCCGCGAACTATTCGGACTCCCCACCAGGGCCGACACACGGGTCGGCCCCTACGACAACAGGCTCCATCACCTGAACATGCATCATCCCTGGTGTGATGCTTACGGCAGGGCCGGGATCGCGGGGGCATAGAGCCAGGCGTCGAAGAGGGCGTGGAGATCCTGCCCGCTCACGGCTTCGGCCACGGCGCGGAAGTCGTCGGTGCTGGCGTTCCCATACTGGTAGCGGGCGGCATAGGTCTGGAGGATGCGGAAAAAGGTATCATCCCCAACCGCCTTGCGGAGGGCGTGAAGCGTCAGCGCGCCGCGCAGGTAGACGCTGTTGTTGAACAGGTCGGTCGCCGGGGGATTGCCGGGCGGAGGGTTCCGGCTCCCGCTGATCGCCCGGTACAGCCCCCGGATCTGGTTGTCATAGGCGGTCGCGCCTCCGGTATGCTCCGTCCACAGCGCCTCGGCGTAGGTGGCGAACCCCTCGTTCAGCCAGATATCCTTCCAGCTTTTCACGCTCACGCTGTCGCCGAACCACTGGTGCGATAGCTCATGGGCCACTTCGCTCTCGCTATTACGGCCCCCGGTGGCGGCATCGCGCCCGAACAGGGCGAGGGTTTGCGTCTCCAGCGCATAGCCCAGGTCGGCATCAATGACCACCACGCCATAGGCCTCGAAGGGGTAGGGGCCGAAACGGCTGCTGAAGAAGGCGATCATGTCGGGGATGGGGGCGAAGGCCTGGGTGGCTTGTGCGACCAGGGACCGCGGGAACAGGTTGCGGATCGGCAGCCCGCCCGGCCCCCGTTCGGTCTGCTGGACGAAATCGCCGATGTCCACCGTCACCAGATAGCTGGCGATGGGATCGCGCGTCGCCCAGGTGGTCGTCGTGGTCAGGCCGTTGTCGTGGGTGTCCTGTAGCTGCCCGTTCGCGGCCACGGTGTAGGGTTTGGGGGCGGTGACACGGAAGGTATAGGTTGCTTTGTCGCAGGGGTGGTCGTTCACCGGGTACCACGACTCGGCCCCCGCTGGTTCGCTGACGACATAGGTCCCCGTCGGCGTCTGCTGCCAGCCCAGCGGAATGTTCACGGCGGGCGACAGCACCGGCTCCGGCGTGCCCCGGTAGCTCACCATCACGGTGAACGCCGCACCCGCCTGCACCGCCTGCGCGGGGATCACGGTCAGTTCATCCCCGGCCCGCGTATAGGTGGCGGTTGCGCCGTCTACGCTGATCGCGCTGATCTGGAAGCCGTGAAAATCCAGGTTAAAGCGCGGCAACTCGCTGAGCGCCAGCGCCGCAATAGTCGTGGTCGCAGAGAGGGTGTTCGCTGCCACATCGGCGGTCAGGTCAAGGGTATAGTGCTGCGCGTCGTAGCCCGCGTTGCCCAGTTGGGGATAATAGGGGTCGCTGATGCTGTCAGGGTGGGCCAACCCCGGCGCGAGGCATCCGCCCGCCGCACTTGCCGGGGTTGCGGGTGCGGTCGCTGCCGGCGTCGGCGCTGGCGGCACCGTGGCAATTGCCTCCACCGTGGGGGACGGTTCCACCGGGGCCGCACTCGGCGTGATCGGGAGCGGCGTCACCCCCGGCGTCGACACACCCACCAACGGATTGCCCACGCACCCGCTCACTAGCCCCCCGATCAGCAGGAGCAGCCCGACGTGTTTAATCCTCATCCACCCTCGAAATCGATGCATTCCGCCGCCTCCCTCTCGCCCCCACCGGCGCAAGAAGCGCGCCATGACGAGCAATGAGCAATGAGCAATGAGCGATGAGAGGCGTGAAACGGGAAACGTGATGCGGGGATCAGGGGTCAGGATCAGGATCAGAGACCAGAAATACGCAATACGCAATACGCAGTACGACAGCACGCATCCCGTTTCCCGTTTCCCGTTTCCCGCCCTACCCCGCAATCGGCATCGTCGTCGGGTCACCGTTCAACATGCGCTGGGCTTCCAGGGTCATGCCCAGGCGAGTGAAGGTGGTCCAGGCTTCCTCCCACAGCCGTTCGCCCTCCGCGTCGCCGTGCGCCAGCGCATACCAGCCCCAGGCGCGCAGGGTGCGGGCGCGTTCGCCTTCTGCGCCCATCTCGGTAAAGATCCGCAGGCTCTCGTTGAAACAGGACGGGGCAGTATAGAGGCGGGCACCCAGGGCCAGGGCCGTGGGCAGCCGGGCGGCGACCAGGCCCAGCACCCGCCAGGCCGCCCCGATGTGTTCGCGGTGGGCATGTTCCTGGGCCAGGTCTAGCGCCCGGCGTGCCGCCGCCAGGGCGGCTTCCAGGTGGCCTTGCCCCAGGCACGCTTCGGCAAGGAAGCGGTAGGCCGAGGCCAGGCCCACCCAGCGGCTCGCTTCCGGCAATTCGATCACCGTGCGCAGGGTTTGTTCGGCGGCGGCATAGTCGCCCAGGCCGACCCAGGTGCCGCCCAGCGCGGCGCGGTAGGACATTTCGCCCCAGCGGAAGGCGATTTTCGCGGCAATTGCCAGGGCTTCTTCGTAATAGACCCGCGCCGCCTGGTAATCGCCACGGGTGCGGGCGCTGGCCCCCAGGTTGTTCAACGAGCTAGCCACGTCGAGCAGCGACCCGCTTTCGCGGTTGAGCGCCAGCGCCTGTTCGGTGCATTGCCGCGCCGCCTCCAGATGGCCCAGCATATCGTGGGCGGCCCCCAGCAGGTTCAGGCTCAAGGCGATCTCCGACGGATCACCCAGGGCGGTGCTGAGCGCCAACGACCGCTGGCCCAGGTCCAGCGCGGCCTCGCCGTCGCCCAGCCGGTAGGTGGCCCAGCCCCGCGCAAAGACGGCCCGCGCCAGTTCCGCCGGAGCCTGGACCGCTTGCGCCGCTTCTTCGGCCCGCGTCGCGCTCTCCAGCGAGGCGCGCAGCTCGCTCTGGTTGTCTTGCAGGCGCATCAGCCCCAGCCAGGCGCGGGCTTTGGCCGCCCCATCGTCGGCCAGTTGCGCCGCCGCGATCATAGCGTAGAACGCCGCCGTCGCCTCGGCAAAACGGGCCTGCACGCGCAGCATTTCGCCCAGTCCTTCCTGGATCAGCACCCGGCGCGAGGCATAGGCCAGGTCGTCGGGGAGCAATTCCAGCGCCTGCCGGTAGTACTCAATGGCCGTCACCGGGGCATACGTATCTTGTGCCTGTTTGCCTGCCCTGCCGTACCAGTCGGCGGCGGCCAGGTCATCCCCGGCCAGGGCGTAGTGCCGGGCGATGGTCCCGGCATACTCGGCCACCCGTTCGCCGCCGCGCTCCTGGAGCCAGGTGGCAACCTCGGCGTGGTAGACCCGGCGCAGCCGTTTGAGCACACTCTCATAGACGACATCATGCAGCAGCGCGTGCTTGAACAGGTATTCGCGGTCCCCGGCGAAGGCGGACTGGGTGCGGTCGAAGATCAACTCGCGTTCGCACAGCCGCTCCAGCATTTCATCGATGGGCGGCGACTTGCCCAGCAACGCCGCGCCCAGTTGCTCGACCGCGCTGCCCCAGAAGATGCGCCCGACCACGGCGGCCCGCTGCAAAATCTCGCGCTCTGCCGGGGGTAGGGCATCGAGCCGGGCCTGG
>JBBSEL010000011.1:0-16725 GCA_038239755.1 Chloroflexia bacterium
AGGTCGAACATGCCAGCCCACAGCATCGAGTCGCTGAACGCACCGAAGCGGGTGTGCATGTCGGTGATGAAGGCGGCGTAATCGCTGGGGAAGTCGCGCAGGCCGATCGGCATCTGCGGGATCAGGGTGCCGACGGTCGTCGCCGCCGCCAGGACGAGGATCTGGATGACGGCGAAGCGCACCGAGCAAAAGAGCGTCCAGGTGGCCTCGAAAATATCGCGGCGGACACGCCCGGTCGCCGGGGCCGGGGCGGCCTCAGCCGGACGGCCAGCAGTGGCCAGTTTGGACGGAGGGATGGTAGCTTTCGCCGTTGCGCGGGCCATGCAGTTTGTTTCTACGTTCTACAATGGGTGGGGTTGAGGTAGTTGGTCAGTGGTACTACGCCTGCGTTTTGAGTATACTGTCCGGTCTAAGGGGTGTCAAGTTAAAAGTTCATATAAATAGGGGATGGGGGTTGGTAACGAACGTACCAACCCCCATCCCCCAACCTCTATCCCCTACTTGGCGCGGCTCGTCGGGATGCGCTGCGGGGTCAGCGTGACCGGGGTGAGCGATCCGACGGCGGTGGGGGTGGCATCCGCCAGGCTGGGGAGGAGCGTGGTGCGCGGGGTGCGCCCGAAGAACTCATCCAGCAGCGGGCGGGCCATCGTCCAGTCCAATTGCAACGCCTCGACCGGCTTACCGGGCAGGGACTCGTATGGGTCATTCGTTGTCGTCACCAGATCGCTGCCGATACGCATGGTGTAAATATTGTTGCTGTTGAGGCTGGCCGCGAGTTGGGCAAAGCCCATCTGGGTATTGAAGTCCATGTTGGTCTCGACCATCCCGCTGAACTGATCGATCAAGCCCGGCAACTGCGGGATCAGGTTCAGCCCCAGCGCCTTCTGGCGCACGGCCAGCATCACCTGTTGCTGGCGGCGGATGCGGCCAAAGTCGCTGTCGGAGTGGCGAGTGCGGGCATATTTCAGCGCCGTGGCCCCGTCCATGTGCTGTAACCCCGCGTTGAAGTGGACATGCTCCACGCCGAACCAGGGGGTGGGGTATTCGGGGTCGTCGATCTCTTCGGGCACATTGATGTCGATGCCGCCGATGGTGTCCACGACCTTCTCGAAGCCGTCGAAGTTCACCGTCATGTAGTACTTGATCGGGATCGACCCGCCCATGTTCTTGCTGAGATAGCGGCTGACGGTCTGCACCGCCAGGGCCTGCCCGCCGCCCGGCAGCTTGTTGAACTCGCCGATGGCATAGGCCGCGTTCACTTTGCGGGTGCCAAAGCCGGGCACGGTCATCAGCAAGTCGCGGGGGATGCTGAGGATGCCCGCCGTCTTCTTCACCGTGTCCACGCTGAGGAGGATGATGGTGTCGCTGCGCGAGGGGGTGGTGGGGTCGATAGCCCGCCCGTCGATGCCCATCAGCAGGATGTTCACCCGGCCTGGCGGCAACTGCTTGGTCAGGTCGGGGGTGATGGTGGCGCGGGGCAACTGGGTGGCGCGGGGCGGGTGGGTCGGCGTGCCGAAGCCGACGGTCGGTTCCGGCGTTTCGGTCGGCAGATCCACATAGGCATTGGGTTCTTCGGTAGGCGACGGCGGCAACTGGTGGACAATGGCACTTTCGAGCCTAATGATGCTCCAGCCCAGCCAGGTTCCGTAGCCCACGACGCCCAACAGGAGCGCCAGCATTGCAAAGCCGATAACCCGTCGCCAGGTGAGGCGTGACCGCCGCGCAGCCGGGGGGCTATTAGCCGGCACCAGCCGGGTGGGCGAGTCGGGCGTGCGGCCCAGGCCGCTAGATTGAGTTGATGACATAGACTATGCTGCTGCTCTTCAGACACTAGAAACGCGGGGGTTGGCAGTAGCTATCATAGACTGCCCCCGCGTTTGAAAAGGCAAGCTCCGTACTGCACCAATGGCGTACCGCTTGCAAACCGCAAAGATTACCCCGTTCTATTGCAAGAATCGCGCCAGGAATGGAGGCAATTCGGGAGCGACTCTCCGCGCCGCCGAGTCGTGCAATGGTACACGATGCGGCGGCGCGGCTAACTGCGCCCCCAAAACCCCCCTAGCGCCGGGTCCGCTGGGTGAGTCGCCCGGCCAACTCGCGGGCGTGGGACATGCGGCGCAAGATGCGGCGGCGCACCTCGCTCCAGGCCTGGTCAAGCTGGCGCTGGTCGGCGACCTCCAGCTTGTGACGGCCAAACCGTTCGTTGACATAGGCGTGGGCGATGGACTTGACATAGTTGCGGCTGCCCGGCAACTCCTGGCCCACCTCATCGGCAAACTCGAACGGCGTTTCCGAGGGATGGGGACGCACCCCTATCCACCAGGCGAAGCGCAAGAGCCGCTCGTAGTAGGCCGCCGCCGTGGTCGTCACCGTGCCCGCCGCGAGGGAGCGTTCAACTTGCCGTCGGCGCACCATCCAGAGCAGGCCCAGGCCACCCAGCAGGAAGAGCATGCCGCCCCCGGCAGCAACCCCGCCGCCCGACCCACCCAGGTCGAGGAAGCCCCCGACCCCACCGGGCACCGGGGTCGGCGTATCATCCGGCCCATCGGTGACATTGTGGTCGTGCGGGCTGGCCCCCAGGTCGTCCGGGGTCAACTGAGCGGCGGTGGGGCTGGTATTCGGGCCAGCGTCGGTCGAGGGGCGATAGATGATCCCTTGCGAAGGCGTCGGCTCGAACTCGATCCAGCCGTATTCGGGGAAGTAGACCTCCGGCCAGGCGTGCGACGACGACTCGCGCACCACGTACTCGCCCGACGCTTTGTCCTGTTCGCCGGGGGCGAACCCGGTCGCCTCGCGGGCGGGAATGCCGAGCGTGCGCAGCATCACCACCATCGCTGTGGAGTAGTATTCGCAGAACCCGGTCTTGTTATCGAACAGGAAGTAATCCACGTAGTCGGTGCCGGACGGCGGGCGGGTCACATGGGTATCATACTTGTAGTTGGCCCGCAGGTAGCTTTCGATGACCTTGGCCTTGTCATAGGGGTTGGTCGCTCCGGCATCGGTGACCAGTTGGCGGGCCAGGTCGGCAATGCGCGCCGGTTGGTGGGCGGGCAATTGCAGGTAGCGGCTGCGCACCCAGTCGGGGTAGGTGGTCTGGGCACCACGCAGGCGTTCTTCCGAGGCGGTGCTAACATCGGCCACCATCGTATATTGCGCCCCGCGCTCAATCGGGTTCTGGCTGTAGACGGCGGTGATGTCGTCATACTGCGGGAACAGGCCCTTGGCCGTCACCTGGAACACCCGGTCATTTTCGAGGCTATAATTCACAGCAATGCCCCGGTCGCGCAGGGCCGAGACGACCGTGTTGACTTCGGGATCTTCGTGGCTGGCGATTTGCAGGAGCCGGGTGTCGCTGGGCGGTTGCCCGGCGGTGGGCGTCTGGGTCGCCGTGCGGCGCACGTCGGCCAGCAGGCTCAACAGCGGGCGCAACTCTAGCGGGGCGTTATTCGGATCATCCCCCGGCACGTTCACCGTCACGTCACGCTCTTCCCACGATACATCCAGCCGCGTCGCCAGGTTCGATTCGACCGGACGCATCGGCGCGAAGAGGTTGAACCCCTGGTCGTTGCGCTTGGGCTGGACCACGGTAAAGGTCATCGTGATCGGGCTGCGGGCCAGGTCCGCCGAAAAGAGCGGTTGGTTAGCGTCGAGCGAGAGCTTGGAAGAGACGTTCCGCCCCTTGAGGTTCGCATCGTTGGTCTGGCCCCAGCCAAACCCGTTCCACTGGTCCTGGGTGATCACCCGCCAGCGCAGGGGGGTATCCGACTTCACCCGCAGCACAATCGCGTCGCCCAGGTTGAGCGAACTGCCCAGCGCCCAACTGGTGTTGAAGCTGCTATAGCCGAAGTTGCCGCCCCCGCTCACCCCGGAAAAGGCCCGGCTGAAGCGCGACTGTAAGTCGATCCAAGGGCCGTTGGCCTGTTCCCAGGCGGCGTTAAAGGTGCTGTTGACCGCTTGCGGGGGGACGAACCACATGGAGACGGCGACAAACCCGGCAAACAGGCTGCCGACCCAGAGGAAGCTCCAGCGCAGGCTGGGCGAGTAGTTGACCCGCTCCCGATCCCAGCGCTCCTCGTGCAGCAGCATATTGAAGCGCACCATCAGCAGCAGGGCGGTGATCAGGTAGAGGATGAAGAAGAGGTTCAGCCCCTGCGCGCTGGCATAGGACAGGTTCACCGCCAGGGCGATGCCGTTGGGGATCAGCGCCCACCACAACCAGCGCGAGCGGAAGAGGAACCAGGCACTACAATAGGCAAGCAAGAAAGAGAGCGCGGCGATGGAGAGGACGAACATCCAGATATCGTCGCTAATGTCGCCGTTGGCGACCGCCGTAAACCAGTTGACCATCTTGCCCAGCAACGCCTGGGCCTTATCCTGGATCGTCGGCAGGTCGGAGCTTTCGATCAGGTTGGCGGTCAGCCAGAGCACGGTCAGCACGCCCATCGCCAGACCGGTGGCGTGCAACAGCAGGCGGGGCACCCCCCGCACCTTGCACAAGACCAACCCGGTGACCAGGCCACTCAAGGTCACCAGCGAGAGGATGCGCAACCCCTCGGCCCATTCGGCACGTTGCACCGACCAGGTGACACTGAACAACATCAACGCCAGCAGGCCGACCATCAGCCAACCTTCACGCAGGCGCAACCATCCGGCTACACGTTCCATAAGCATCAGTTTCTAGTGAAGCGCGGGCGACCCTGGATCAGCGGTCAGTGATCACCGATCCGGGGTCCGCTCACGCGGGGGTGGCGTTGGCAGAAAGATAGGGTGGTTCATCGGTTCGACGGTGCGCTGGAACCGTGGCCCGTGCCAGGCGCATGGGGATCACAATCAGTAACGAGGCGGTGACCAGGGTCAGGCCGACGTTCCAGGCAAGAACCGCCCAGCCCGCCGGATTGCCCGCCGCGATGAGGGCAAACGGATCACCGCTCCCGGCGGAATCTACCGTGAATTTGATTATAACAACCTGGGAGGCATTCCACAAGCCGTGCAGCGCCATCGCCGCCAGCCCCAGGCCCAGCAAGCGGCGGCGATCATGGCGGCGCAGGGCGTAATACCAGCCCAGCCCGACCAGGCCGCTCGCCAGCGCGTGCATCAGGATCGTGCCGAAGCGCAGGGTGGCGGTGCTCCACCAGTCATCGAGCGTGTTCACATTATAGAAGACGTTCTCCAACATGCCGAACCCGGCCCCCGCCGCCGCGCCGTAGAGGAACCCGTCGCGGGGGCACCCCAGCCGCCGCCCCAGGATCGCCACCGCCAGCGACTTGGCCGTTTCTTCGATGATCGGCACGACCACGCCGACTGCGGCGATCAGGGCCAGCACCATCAGCGGGTTGTTGAATTGCGCCTGCACGTCGGTCCCCCCGCTGCCCACGGCGTCGGGGTTCTGCAAAGTGGTCAGCCATTGGTTAAGCTGGCCCCCCTGCCCGTTGGCCCCCATGAACAGGGCGATGACGGCCAGGGCGGCAACCAGCGCCCCGACTTCGAGGATCATCGCCAGGGCGGCCCCGCCGGTCAGGCCCCAACTGAGGGCGCTGAGCAGCCGCCGCCAGGTGGGCGGTCCCAGCACCGCTTGGCGCAACGGTTCGCCATAGGGGTCGGTGCGGCTGTCGCGCCCGGTCAGCCCGCCGGATTGGACCGGGACCAGGCGCGCCGGGGCCGTCCGCCCGGCCCGCTCCACCGCGCCGAGAGCGACGACAGCGGGCAGCAAGACGGCCAGCAATTGAGCGAGGGGGAACAGATAGCCTTGCATGGTATGGGGCAAGCGCAGGACCGTCAGCCCGCCGCCAATGACCAGCGGGAAGAGGATCAGCGCGCCCAGCAGGATCGGGCGCGACACGCGGAAGGGGATCGAGCGGCGATTTTGCCAGTCGCGGCGAACATGCCAGAGCAAGCCGCCCCCCAGCCCCAGGCCGAGGATGCCCAGGACCCCCAGCTCCGCCGCCGCGATCACGTCGTCGCCGGGCGCAGCCCCGCCCTGGCCGCGCTCAAACAGCGGCCAGAGGGTATAGAGCAGGAACGACAGGCCACCCAACGCCACAAACAACAACGCGGCCAGCCCGGTCAGGAAGAGCAGTGTACGATTCATACCGGCCTATCGCTCCCCGCCCGCCTGCACAGGGAGCCGGATCAGTGTCACCTATAAGAGTATACGGCGGCGGGCAACAAATGGTTCCGCACTGCCGCGAATATGCCAGGGTTGGGCAGGGACCAGAGGGCGATCAGCGCATCGGGCGCGGGCCGAAGCGCGGCGCATGGAGGGCCAGGTCGAGGGCATCATCGCGCTTGACGAGGTAGCTCCGCACATCGAGCGCGGCCAGCGCACCGATCACCAGCATCGAATTGCTCGTGCCGCCAAAGCTGCTCGGCTCGATCAGGACTGCCGCGGTTTGCACCCCCCGGTGCTTCAGGTGCGCTAACGGCCCCACCCAGCTATCGCTGGCCGAGGGGGTCACGATGATCAGGGTATCGCTGCGGCTGAAGTGGGCACTCTCCGAGGCCAGCAGTTCGGCCAGGGGCGCGTTCTCGTCGGCCCGGACCACCGCCAGATCGCGCAGGATCTTGATCAACTGCCGTCCGCCCCGGTCGGGTGCCACCACCAGGGGATGGCTGCCGGAGGCGATCAGCCCCACGGCGCGGTCCTGGCGCAAGAAGTAGGCGGCCACCGACGCGGCCACCGTGACGGCATATTCTTCGGTTGAGGGGTCCAGGCGCACCGGCGGGCTATCATCGTCGTCGGCGCGTCCCGCCGTCCGGCTCCCACCCCGTTGGGGCCCGTCCAGCAAAGTCGTCCGGCGTAGGACCGGCGCGCTGTTCGGGTCGGCCAGGGCGCGAGGCACGGTCAGGTGGACCGGGCGGTCCAGGTCGAGCACCACCCACACATCAACAGTGGGGTCTAGCTCGAATTCCTTGACCGTCAGCATCTGGCGGCGGGCCGTGGCGGGCCAGTGGATGCGGTTATAGGGGTCGCCGGGCACGTAGTCACGCAGGCCCGAGGCATTGGGGGTCAGCGATTGGGAGCGGCGCTGGAGTTG
The DNA here is from genome assembly GCA_038239755.1 of Chloroflexia bacterium. GTDB lineage: Bacteria > Chloroflexota > Chloroflexia > QHBQ01 > JAICKM01 > JBBSAN01. The sequence goes on from JBBSEL010000011.1 coordinate 7,035, forward strand.
CGCCCCCCCAGGCAGGTCACTGGCGGGCACGCCGAACGCATCGAGGGCCACCAGGGCGGGAAAGACCAGCAGTTCGGCCATGTCGGGCACCGTGCGCCAACTACGGAACAGCCCGAACGGGTCGCCCGAGGCGACGGTCAACGGCCCCAGGGCATAGCGCCCCCGGCGGCGGCAGACCGTCCGCACCCGCCAGCGCTTGGCCTTGCCGGAGCGCAGGCCCACGACGGCGGCGGCCTGGTGGCCGGGCAGCGTCGAGTGGTCGCGCACCTCCAGCCACAACTTGGGCCAGAAGCTACGGTTGCGGACGGTAAAGACCTCTTCAAAGGTGTCGCCCATCTGCACCTGGTGTTGCCGCGCCTCGCGCCGCACATCCAGCGCCATCAGGTTGATGCGCGCCCAGATCCAGGAGCCGATCAGCACCGCCGTCATCACGTAGGCCAGGTAAAAGAGGAGGCGGACGTTGAACGTCCAGGCCCCCAGGTACATGCCCACGGTGAACAGCAGCAGCCGGAATGCGTTCGTGTTCATAGTGTCTCGTGGTTCGTGGTTTGTGGCTCGTGGCTCGTGGCTCGTGGTCAGTGATCAAGAAGCAGAAGTCAGTCGTGAAACAATACTGATCACCGACCACCGACCACTCGTAACCCGTCCCCTACCGCGCTGCCGGGGCGCTCATGCGACCTCCCGGTACGGGCACCCGCGCCAGGATATCCCCGATGATCAGACGCGAGTCGGTGTTCTTGATCCGCGCCGACGGGCTGACGATGATGCGGTGGGCCAGGGTGATCTCGGCCAGGGCCTTCACATCGTCGGGGATCACAAAGTCGCGGCCTTCCATCGCCGCGCGGGCCTGGGAGGCCCGGTAAAGGCCGAGCGAACCGCGCGGGCTGGCTCCCAGGTAGATCTCGTCGTGGTGGCGCGTCTCTTCGACCACGTTGACGATGTACTCCTTGATCAGCCGGTCCACATAGATGTTCTTGATCGCCTGCTGGGCCGCAGTCAGGTCACGCGATTCCACCACCTGGGTCAGGCTCTCCAGCGGGTGGCTCTGCTGCTGGCGCTCCAGGATGTCGATCTCGTCGGCCTTGGTCGGGTAGCCGAGGGAGATGCGCATCAGGAAGCGGTCCAGTTGGGCTTCGGGCAGGGGGAAGGTGCCTTCGTATTCGATGGGGTTTTGGGTCGCCAGCACAATAAACGGGTCGGGCAGAGTATAGGTCACCCCGTCCACCGTCACCTGGCGTTCTTCCATCGCTTCCAGCAGCGCCGATTGGGTCTTGGGGGTGGCGCGGTTGATCTCGTCGGTGAGGACGATCTGGGCCATGACCGGGCCGGGGCGGTACTCAAACTCGCCGGTCTTCTGGTTATACACCGACACGCCGGTCACGTCGGTCGGCAACAGATCGGGGGTAAACTGGATCCGCTTGAACGAGCAGCCGAGCGAACGCGCAATCGCCTTCGCCAGCATTGTCTTGCCCACCCCCGGTACATCTTCGATCAAAATGTGGCCGCGACAGAGCAGGGCCAGCAACGTCAACTGTACTTCCTGGTGCTTGCCGACGATGACCTTCTCGACATTCCGCACCACCCGTTCGCCAATACTGCGCACATCGACCATAAACGAATCTCCTCTAATGGCCCACGGCGACCCCTCAGCCGCCCCAAAAAATCCAGCGATAGAAGCGCCACGCCCGGCGCAAGGCCGGGCATCAGCGTTAATATACAATTATACCATACCCGGCCAGGTTACAAGCAAGCGCCATAGCAGGCAGGCGGGCGGCTAGCGGACGAGCGCCCCCGCGTAGGGATGCCCGCTGGTGTCGGGGACGCTGGTCCACACCGCCAATTGGTTGGGCGGGAGGCTCTGGGGGGGCACCAGGGTGCTGAGATTTTCCTTCTCGGTCACCGGGGCAAGGTTGATAACCTCATCCGTGTCGAGCGGCAGATAGACCGGGTGCGGGGTGAGATTCTGGGGCACCGGGGAATTCGCGGGCCGCGGGCGCTGCATTTCTGCCTCGTATCGCTGGTCCTCCCGGCTGGTATCGACGACCGTCAGGTTAGCCGAGCGGCGCTCCACAACCGTGAGCGCGTCATAGGGAGCGCGCACACTGGAGGAGATGGGCGAGGAATCGTTGAGGGGCGCGAGCGTGCTCAGGGTGCCATGCGCCAGCATGATCAGCAGCAAGGCGGCGGCGCTGACCGAGGACAGCCGAGCCGACATAGCCGGGGCGGTGGTCATAAAGCTGCGCCACCAGAGAGCCAGGCGCGAAGGCGGCGGCACGACCTGGCGCACCGGGCGCGGGGTCGCCCCGACCCGCGCCTGTAAGCGGGTCCAGGCTTCGTCAGAGGGCCGGGCGCTGCCGGCTTCGCTACGCAGGACAAAGCGGGCCAGCGTTTCGGCTTGCTGATCGGCCATGGCACGGCGCTGTTTGCGGCGGGCGGAAGTATTAGACATCGCGGTAACTCTCCCGACCAGACACCCCATTGTGCCGTGGGTCTTGCTGCTATAGCGGTACTTATCTAGACGTTTCATAGATGCTATCGTTACGGACCAGGCGGGCCAGATCGACCGTCTCATCTTGCTCGGCCCGGTAGCGAGCCTCCAGCCCTTCTTTGAGCACCTTGCGGGCGTAGTGGAGGCGCGATTTCACCGTGCCCACGGGGCAGTTGATCATTTCAGCGATTTCGGGTAGCGAGAAATCTTGCATGTAGTGCAGCACGACGACGACGCGGTGCTTCACCGGCAGGGCCTCGATCAGGGTGCGAATGACGCTCTGCAAATCGCGTTGCTCGGCCACCTGTTCGGGCGAATGATGCGGGTCGCTGAACAGCCGTTCGGCCAGGTTTTCCAGCGGTTCCAGCCAGAAGCGGCGCTTCTTCAGCGCGTTACAGCTCAGGTTCACCGCCACCCGGTGCAGCCAGGGGGACAGGGGGGTGTCGCCGTGGATGCGGTGGATATTCAGGTATGTCTTGTAGAAGCAGTCCTGCAAGACCTCTTCAGCGATGCCCGAGTCGCGGGTAATCGCCAGGGCGGTGCGGTAGATGACATTCTTGTACTTGTGGAACAGGGTCTCAAAGGCGGCCATGTCGCCCGCCTGCACCCGTTGCACTAGCACCATATCCTCGCACACAGGCACAGCAGGGGAAGGTCCGGTCTCCGGGACGTCGAACAAGGCGTCGGCGGCGAACATAGCCGGTCTCCTCTCGCGGGGCACAGCCATCCGCTGGGACAGGTCGTGGCGCGGCCCTTCCGCTCCCGGCACGGCGACCGGGTGGGCTGCGGGGGATGGCAGAGGACCTGTCGATTCTGCCATAGCCGGATCGATGGAAGCGAGGGGTTGGTGTTGCCAGGTGATCAGCACAACGGTCCTCGTTATTCTAGAACACAGTAGTTAACCGTGTTTGGTTCAATTCCGGGGAATATTGGTCGGGTAGCGAGGATGCTGCAACGTTTATTATACCATACAAAGCGAACACAACAAGCCTCGGAACCGGGGCGGGCCGGGGGCCAACCCCCTCCCCCACTGCCGGGCGGATTCAGCCCCCCGGCTGGCGCATGGGCGATTCGGCGGCGGTGGGGCGGGCGGTGGGGGCCGTAGCAGGCAGGGTGCCGGTCGAGCGGGATTCTGGGCGCGCACCGGGCGACTGGGGCCGCCCACAGTAGGGGCAGGCTACCCACCGGAGGCTCACCGCCTGCCCGCAGCCTTCGCACTCGCGGCGCAACCGGGTGCGACAATGGGGGCAGAAGAGGAAATCGGGCTGGACCCGGCGCTTGCAGGCGCGGCAGACCTCGGCATCCTCGATATCCTGCAAGAGGTATTCTTCTTCGAGCGACCGCTCATACGACTCGGCCAGAGTCTCGCGGGGGCGCAGCATCAGGTAGACCAACAGGCCGGGCACATTGAAGACGGCGACCAGCACCGTCGCCATGACAATGGCGATCACGTCGCGGGTGCGGGCACTGATGTCGCGGAAGGTCCAGATCACCAGGGCCAGGGTGAAGGCGACGAAGTAGGCCCCCAGGCAGGAAAGCGCGAACTGCACGGCGGGCAGCAGCGGGCTAAGGTCGGGGATCGGAATCTGGGGAGCAACAGGACTGGCGATGGGCATGAGCAGAAGGCTCCAGAACCGGGCAGCGATCAGGACGAGCCGTCGAACCGGAACTCGGTTAGTTCGGCAGCCGGGTCGGGCGTGGGCGGGCTGATCAGCAGGGGCGCACCGACCCCCAGGCGTTGGGCGATCTCTTTGCGCTTGATCATGGTGCGGTAGTGATAGCACTGCTTGTAAGCGGTGTCGCTGAAGCAGACACTCGGCAGCGGCAGATCGTCAGGATCTTCGTTACGTTCATAGGGCACTGCCGCACAGATGCGGACGGTGACCCGTTCGCTGCTTGCGGTGTAACGGGTCGCCAGGCCAGCGAATGGACAACTCATTACTAGCTCCTCTCGTCGGAAGTCACCCCACCGGGCTACCCCTCCCGCGCCCCCAGGCGCGTCGGCATGGTTCCCCTAGCCTGCGGTGTGACCGGGTTATAACGGCTCGAACCGTTCCACGTTCAGGACCCAGACGGTCGCCCCGCCGACTTGTACCTCCACCGGTTGGGACAGGTACATGTCGCCCGGTCCCATCGCCGGGGTATAGGGGCTGATAAAATCGACCCGGGTATGGCAGGTGGCCGTAATAACCCGCCAGAGTTCGTCCAAGCGCTCATCATCGCAGCCGATCAGCAGCGTCGCGTTGCGCTCGCGCAGGAAGCCACCCACGCTGTCGATGACGGTCAAGCGAAATTTCGCCGCCGTCAGCGCCCGCGTCAGCGTGTCCACGTCTTCGCCTTGAACCACGGCAAAAATCAGCTTCATATTAAGACCTATTATAGCATAAGACGCAGGTGTGCGCACGGAGAGTGATGCGTGATGCGTGATGGGGAAGTGTGTGTGAAACGTGAAACGTGAAATGTGATGAGGAGGATAAAACATGATGCGTGATGGGCGACCCCCCGTTCTTGTCACCCATCACGCATCACGCATTATTTATCATCGTTCACGCTTCACGTTTCACGTTTCACGTTTCACGCTTCCGCCCGGTAGATCCGCACCCGGCGGTTCGGTTCGCGGCCCCGGCTTTGGGAGCCGAGGTTGTAGCGTTCGGCCATCTGGTGCTGGAGGCGGCGGATGTAGGCGTTGGCCGGGGGCAGTTCGACGGCCTGGGCGCTCTCCAGCACATGGGTGATCGCCTCTTCGGTTTCGACCAGGGCGGCGGTGAGCGGGTCATCCTCGCCGTCCTCGTCGCTCCCCGCCCCGCCGTTGGACCCGGTGAGGCCGGTGGGCGGAAGCTCGAAGATGCTTGCCAGGATCTGCTGCATCTGGCTGGCGGTGTTGCTCTTGAGCACATAGACCGGCAGGCCCTCGCCCTCGGCGGCGCGCAAGGCGGGCGGTTTCTTCTTGTAGTAGTTCTTCAGCGTCAGGACGATATCGGCATCGCTGGTATCGCGGGCCAGCGAGACCGGCACCCCCAGCAACGCCACCGTCTGCTCCAACCGGGAGCGGCTCACCCCGAACGGGTAGATCCGCAGCGGCTTGGTGGCGCTGCCCGGCGTGCCCGGCTTGCGCCCCAGCATGGGGGTGGGCGTGGCCGGGGCGGTACGGGCGGGGGTCGGCTCGGTTTCCAACTCGCCCTCGTCGGCCTCGTCATCCCAGGCGGGCGCGGCGTAGCGGCTGGCGGGCGTGCGCCGGGCCGCTCGTTCGCTGTAGTAGTCGCCCCCCGCCAGCGCCGTCGCGCCCCCGCTCCCCCCGGTGACGCGGCGCGGCCCCGGCGACATGCTCGACATAGACATCAGGTTGCCCATCGGAGAGCGCGTATTAGACCCCCCGCTGAGCCGCTCGAACCCGGCCCCCGCGCCGTTACCCGCGCCGGTGGCGGCTCGTCCGCCGCCCCGGCCCCCGTCTCGCCGACCACGTATGCCGCCGTCGCGGCCTCCATCTCGCCCGCCATCGCGGCCCCCATGCGGACCGTTATCGCGGCCCCCGTGCGAACCGCCGTTCCCGTTGCCATCCCGCGCCGGGGTGAAGTGCCCCTCGCGGGTGATGATCCGCCCATCGGCGCGGCGTTCGCGGATCTCCGGCGGCAGGGGCATCCCCCGCAGGATCGAGTCGACTACTTCGGCCACATCCAGGTGAACCGCCACCCGGTCGCGGTCGAGGATTTCGACCATCATATCGAACGTGGGCGGCGCTTTGCGCTCCAGCACCGACTTCTGCGTGCCGCGCCGTCGCGCCTCTTCGTCGCCCAGCGTCACCGTCTGGATGCCGCCGATCAGGTCGGAGAGGGTCGGGTTGAGCATCAGGTTTTCCAGCGCGGTGCCGTGGGCAGTGCCCACCAACTGCACGCCACGTTCGGCGATGGTGCGCGCCGCCATCGCCTCTAGTTCGGTACCGATCTCGTCAATGACGATCACTTCGGGCATGTGGTTTTCCACTGCCTCGATCATCACCGCGTGCTGCACGCTGGGGCTGGGCACCTGCATCCGCCGCGCCCGACCGATGGACGGGTGCGGGATGTCGCCGTCGCCCGCGATCTCGTTGCTGGTATCCACGATGACCACGCGCTTGCCGAACTCGTCGGACAGCACGCGGGCCACCTCACGCAAGAGGGTGGTTTTGCCTACGCCTGGCGGCCCTAGCAGGAGGATGCTTTTGCCGGTCTCCACCAGATCGCGGATGATATTGATCGTGCCGTAGACCGCCCGCCCGATGCGGCAGGTCAGGCCGATCACCCGCCCGTTGCGGTTGCGGATGCACGAGATGCGGTGCAGGGTGCGCTCGATCCCGGCGCGGTTGTCCTCGCCGAAATTGCCGATGCGCTGCACCACATAGTCTATGTCTTCGGTCGTAACTTCTTTGTCGCTGAGATAGGCTTCCTGCCCGTGGAAGCGGGCTTCGGGACGGCGGCCCAGGTCCATAACCACTTCAAGCAGGTTGGCCCGGTTGTTCAGCGCCTGAAGCCGGATCAGGATCTGCGGCGGCAGGGCCACCAGCAGGGCTTCCAAGTCGTCGGTGATGATGTTTTCGCCCGCCAGGCGGCGGTCGTCGGGATAATTGTCGTCGTATATCGCTCCGGCTGTGTCGCCACCGGTTGCGTGGTCTACATCGTAGATCTCGTCTGTCATAAACCGTCCTAGCTGGTCTACTGACGTGCGCCGGTTAGTCGCTGACTACAAGCGAGCGTTCGCGTTGCAGCAGGAGCCGGGGCACCGTCCGCCGGGCCAGTACGGCAGTATATTTGACCAATAAGGCCTGTTCACTCAACAGGTGGAACCCATTGTCCCCCAACACCGTACCCATCTCCGATTGATACTCCCGGAGCGCGATATAGATGGGCTTGGGGGCACTGGTGCGTGCCGACCATAACACGTATTGGAGCGCCTCGGCACACAACGCCCGCTGTTCGGGGCGATAAAGCAAGGTGATCCAATGGCCCTTTGGCCCGGTCAAGAGGCGCACCCACCCGCCCAGGCCGCTCGATTGCGTGCCCTGAGCGCGGGTCTGTGGGGTGTCCGCCGGCCAGACATAGGCTTGAGCGGTGAGGCCCCCGCCGCGTCCCCCTCCCAATTGCCACTGCTTGCTGGTGGGGGCTTCGGCCTGTTGCACCCCGCGAGGCGCGACCGCCCGGTAGAGTTGCAACAGATCCCAGGCATCGCGATCTTCCTGGCGACGCAGGACGCCCCGCTCGGGCCGGATACCCTGGAGGGGCTTGAAGTACAGGTTGCCCCAGATTTCTTCGCGCGTAAACTGGCTGAACCCCAGTTGATGAAACACGACTTGCCGGGGGTCGTCCGCCGCCAACTTGGCGAACACACGCACGATGCCGTGTGCCCCCGCCTGCCCGATCACTTCTTCGAGCAGCATGGCCCACAGATCGTCACTCTCTGGCCCCAGGCTGCCCAGGGTGGTCACGGTCCATTCGTCGCGCCGCTGCCAACGACAGCGCGCCTGAATATACGCCGCGACCCGGCTATGATCTTCGTAAACGGCGGTGTAGAAGCGCCGCCCGGCAAACGGGTTCAGCCCGCGCACCAGGTCGCGCAACATGGTATCGGGTTGGATGATCGTAAAGGGCGGATTCAGATGCACGACCTGCTGCCGCGACCCGCTCAGCATGATCTGCAAGATATGGTTCCAACCGGCATTACGGATCAAGTTAGTCTCACGTAGTGGTTGGTGGTTGGTGGTTAGTGGTTAGTGGCTAGTCAGCAGAAAACCGTGAACCAGTGAAGACTAATCACTAACCACTAACCACTAACCACCCGCTCGTCGTTTGCCCTGGCACAGAGGTCCAGGAAGTAGCGATGGACGCGCAGGTCGTCGGTCAGTTCCGGGTGAAAGGCCGTGACCAGGGTCCGGCCTTGTTGGGCGGCAACCACCGTGCCGTCGGGCAGGGCGGCCAGGGTTTGCACACCCGGTCCAGTATGGCTGATCAGCGGGGCGCGGATGAAGATCGCCGGGAAGGGCGCGTCACCCAGCACCGGCATGGGCAGATCCGTCTCGAAGCTGTCGATCTGGCGGCCAAAGGCGTTGCGGGCCACCTGCACATCGATCAGATCGAGGTGCGGCTGCTCGCGGCCTATGTCATGAGCCACATAGATCATCCCGGCGCAGGTGCCCCAGACGGGGTGCCCTTCGTCGGCAGAGAAGTGGTTGATCGCCACGTCCAGCCCGTACAGCGCCGCCAACTTGCCGATGGTCGTGCTCTCCCCGCCGGGGATGATCAGCCCGTCCAGCCCGTCCAGGTGGGCAGGCAGGCGCACTTCGATGCATTCCGCCCCCAGCCGCCGCACCGCCGCGCAATGCTCCCGAAACGCCCCCTGGAGCGCCAGGATGCCAATCCGTAATGTCATAGGTTTGAGGTTTAAGGTTTAAGGTTTGAGGTTTGAGGAATGAGACAGAGCGGCTATCACCACTCATCGCTCATTGCTCATTGCTCATTGCTCATTGCTCATTGCTCGTGTTACCAGCCGCGGGTGGCGAGGAGTTCGCGCTCCGGGATGGTGCTGATTTCGATGCCGACCATCGCTTCGCCGAGGCCCCGGCTGACCTGGGCCAGGATCGCGGCGTCGGTGTAGTGAGTGACGGCCTGGACAATGGCGTGGGCGCGCCGTGCCGGGTCGCCCGACTTGAAGATGCCGCTGCCGACGAACACGCCGTCGCTGCCCAGTTGCATCATCAGCGCCGCATCGGCAGGGGTTGCCACCCCACCCGCCGCGAAGTTCACCACCGGCAGGTGCCCATGCTCTGCCACCCACTTGACCAGTTCATAGGGAGCCTGAAGCTCCTTGGCCGCCGCGAACAACTCCGTCGCGTCCAGCGTGCTCAGGCGGCGGATCTCGGCCTGCACGGTGCGCTGGTGGCGCACGGCTTCGACCACGTTGCCGGTGCCCGCCTCGCCCTTGGTGCGGATCATCGCCGCCCCTTCTGTAATACGTCGTAACGCCTCGCCCAGGTTGCGGCAGCCACAGACAAACGGCACCTTGAAGGTGTGTTTGTCGATGTGATTGGCCTCGTCGGCGGGGGTCAACACTTCGCTCTCGTCAATATAGTCCACGCCCAGCGCTTCCAGGATCTGCGCCTCGACAAAGTGGCCGATGCGGCACTTCGCCATCACCGGGATCGTCACCGCCTCGATGATGCCCTGCACCATTTCG
>JBBSEL010000012.1:0-16693 GCA_038239755.1 Chloroflexia bacterium
AACGAGATGGACCTGGAAGACATGCCCGCCGAGTTACGCGACGCGGTCACGTTCATCCCGGTGGACACGATGAGCGAGGTGCTGGCCCACGCCCTCACCCCGCCCACCCCCGCCCGCGCAATGGCGCAGGACGCGATGTTCGAAGGCATCGAGCGCAGCCGGGACGACCGCCCCGCGGGCGTGGAGCCGCCGACCCGCGTGGAGATCATCGGCGGCGACGGGGCCGAAACTCCCGCCGAGCCGGAACCGGCGGGCTGGCGGGTGAACGTCTAACCGTCGCCCCTCCCGCAAACAGGGCTGAGCTTGCCGTTATCGGCGGTGTCTCAGCCCTGTTTGTTTTAGCCCCTTGTCCCCCCCTTGCACCGGGTATGCTATAATACGGACGTGGGGCCGCCTACACTTTAGCCGGGTGGCCCACTGCGGGGGGCGTGCGCCGGTTGCCGCGCACCTGTCGTCCCCCCCACCATACGGGCCTGCGCCGGGGACCCTGTTGGCCCTTTGTCCCCGGCGCACCGCCTTCCGCAGCCGATGGGCCGGCTGCCCCCTGTTAGCCCCGTGTTTCCTCGTGACGCGGGCGGGGACCGTGCGGGCCGCTTTGTCCCCACGCTGCCTCCCTACGCGATCCCCATTGCGGATTTACCCTGGACCACCTGCCGCCGTTGCCGGGTGGGCACGACAGGAGGGACCCTATGAGCGAACAACTCCTAGCCTCGATCCTCTGGCTGGTCTTGATCCTGGCCCTGCCGGTGGCGCTGACCTTTGCCAGCGTCAGCGTTTGGGCCGATGGGGCCACGCACGCCGGGGGCCAGCCGGGCTTCAACAACGGCTTGGTCCTGCTGCTCTTTTTCCTCTATACCGCGCTATGGCTGGTGCTGTTGCGGGTCGTCTATCTCCCGGCGATGGGCTACGACCCTACGCTGATCACGCTGCCCGGCCCGTTCGGGGAGCAGTTCGCCACCCTGCGGGCGATCCAGCAGCTTTGGGATACCTTTATCGGCTGGGTGCGCCTCGATCCGCTGGGGGCGGGAGCGCGGGTGGGGATGCTAGCGGTGCTGGTGGCGCTGGCTCTGGTCGCCGCCCGCTACCTGGGCGACTGGCGCGGTCGGCGCACGCGGGGCTATAGTTGACGAGGACTGAGGATCGTGATGATCTACTGATCCCTGACCCCTGATCCCTCCTCAGTCCTCGGTCCTCAGTCCTCAGTCCTCACAGATCGAGCGCCCGGCCTTCTGCGGCGGATTGGACGCAGCGGCTGACGAGGCGGTGGGTCTGGTAGGCTTCGGCGTAGGGCACGCGCACGCCGTTCACGTTGTTCTCGCGCACGGCGGTGAGGAAATCGCCGTCCTCGATCATGAAGGGGTCCTCGTGCGGGGTCCACTCCTCGCGGTGGCCGTGGCCGTGGTCCAGCCAGACCCGATGTTCGGTGCATTCGTAGACGAGGCCCTCGCACAGGAGGTGCAGGCCGACCCGGTAGGGCGCGTTGAGGATGCAGGAGGACGAGATCGTGGCGATGGCTCCGCTCTTGAAGTGCAGCGTGGCCGTGCTCACGTCGGCCACATCCGAGTCGGGGAAGCGGTCGCGGGGGTGCTGCGCCGCCATGCCGAACACCATGTCGACCTCGCCCAGCAGGTAGCGGGCCAGGTCGAAGATATGCGTGGTCTGCTCCAGCATTTGCCCGCCCGACTGCTCTTGCTTGCGCCACCAGGCGGGCGGGGGGGTCGAGTCGAGCCAGTAGCCCAGCGCCATCCGCGCCGGGTTCCATTGCAGGCTGCTCTTCACCCCGTTGATCGTCTCCAGGTGCCGCCAGTGGTAGCCCACCGCCGTGACCAGCCCGGCCCGTTCCACCGCCTCAGCAATGGCTGTCGCCGTCTCCAGTGTGGTCGCCAGCGGCTTCTCAACAAAGAACGGGATGCCGCGCTCGATCAACGCCTGTTCGGGTGCCCCGTGGGCAAACGGTGGCAGGCAGATGTAGACTGCATCGGGCTTCTCGCGGTCCAGCATCTCGCCCGTGTCGGTGTAGGCCGTGCCGCCGACCCGTGCTGCCGCCTCCGCAGCGCGCTCATGGGCCACATCGACCACCCCGGTGATCCGCACATCGGGCAGCCGTTCCAGATCCCCAATATGGCGCGAAGCGATGCCGCCTGCGCCGATAAAACCCACCGTCAAGGGGGTTGGCATATCAACAATTCTCCTTCCAAACCCTGGGATAGTATGCCGCACTCCGGTGCAAGAAGCGTGCCGATGCGGGGGACGTGAAACGTGAAACGTGAAACGTGAGGATACTGCGTATTGCGTATTTCTCAACGTGAACCGCGAGCCACGAGCCACTGGTCACGCATCACGCATCACGAACCACTAATCACGTTTCACGTTTCACGTTTCACGTTTCACGTTTCACGTTTCACTTCTTCCGCTCGCGCACAGGGCAGAGTTGGCCGAGCACCAAGCCGAAGGCGATGTGGCGCAGTTCCCCGGCCAGGATGTCGCGCCAGCCGCCGATGGGGCGCATCGCGCCTGCCTTGATGCCGGGATGGACCTTGTTCATCAAGTAAACAAACGGCCACAGCCCGTTGCCCTCGATCATCGCCATCACGAATCCGCGCCGCCAGCCGGTGCCGGGCAGGTAGGGGCCGATGATGCGGCTGTAGACCAGGGCAAACAGCACCGAGTTGACCTGGTGCATAATGAAGGCCAGGATCCACCACTGCGGACTTTTGCGCGTGACCGCATAGCCCAGCAGCTTCATGTCGCTGTAGACCGGCTGGAGGAACCGCTCGTCCACCATCTCCTCGGCGATAAAAGCCAGCCCGGCAACCATCGCCGCGCCCACCACCTGGGCGGTATCATCCTTCTGGGTGTTCATGTATACCTCTCCTCTTGTTGATCGATCTCGCTTCGATCTACAAGCCCCGGTCCTTGCCGGATGCGTGCCTGCCTGTTCTGCTCATAGCACTATCTGCCCCTGGTTCTCGCCTGGCACCCTGCTGTCGCTGTAGGGGCGTCCGGCGGACGCCCTGATCGGGTGTCCGGTATGCTGGCGCGATCGGCTCGCCGCGAGAGCAGGGGAGACGCCCGACCAGGGCGTCCCCTGGACGCCCCTACGCTAGCAATAGGGCATCGCGCTTACATTCCGGCTTGGTAACAGCACGGCCTATCTGGGGGTGTGCCCGCCTGCTCCCCACTCCGCACTCGTCACAGCCAGTGTTTACGCTTGAAGAAGGCGTAGAGGCCAATGGCAACGGCGACCATGATCCCTAACATGCCGAAGTAGCCGTAGCGCAGATGGAGTTCGGGGATATTGTCGAAGTTCGTGCCGTAGATGCCGGTGATCAGCGAGAGGACCATCAAAATGATCGAGGCCGAGGTGAGGGTCTGGACGGTGATGTTCAAGCGGTTGCTCTGCATCGAGAGATAGCTATCGAGCGCGCTGGAGAGGAGGTCACGGTAGGTGTCGATGCTGTCGGTGATGCGGACCACGTGGTCGTAGACATCCTGAAAGTAGACCAGGGTGTGCGACTTGAAGATCGGCAGGTCGCGCCGGGTCAGCACATTGAGCACATCGCGTTCCGGGGCCAGCACCTTGCGCAAGGCCAGCAGGTCTTTCTTCAGCCCGAAGATGGCCTGGAGCGAGTCGGTGCTGAAGCGCTCGAAGATCTGCTCCTCCAACGCCTCCACCCGGTCGACCACCGAATCGATCACCGGGAAATAGTTGTCCACGATGGTATCCAGCAACGAATAGAGCAGGATGCCGATGTCGTTTTCGACCGGTTGGGTGGGGGCTTTGCCGTTGTGATGCTCGTTGGCAGCGGGTGGGGTGAGGGGCTGATGGCCGCCGCCGTCTGCACCGGGCACCTCTTCGCCGGTGATCGCTTCGACGTTGCGCTGCCAGCGGTGCTTCACTTCTTCCAGTTCGTCAATCGGCTCCTGGTGGACGGTGATCAGCCAGTTGGCTCCCATGAACATCGAGATTTCGCGCAGCACCACCCGGTCATCCGTCCAGTCCACCAAATCTGGATCGTCGGGGTTGTCCGCGCCCCCGTAGGTGGGCGGGGCAGGGGCTGCGGTGATCTCTTTGTTGGCGTGCGTATTCGTGGGGGCAGCGGGGCGCAGGTTGTCCGTGGCGGGGTCTGGGGGGGGCTGATGGTAGCGGGGGATACGCATGTAGTTGGCCCCAGTGAGCATGTCGCGTCCCGGCACGCGCTGGGGGGATTGGCTGGACTGGCGCGCCACGGCGTAGAAGACGACAAAGTAGAAGTTCTCGTACTGTTCCACTTTGGGCCGCTGGTGGCGCGACATGGCATCTTCGATGGCGAGCGGGTGCAGCCCGAATTCCGACCGGAGCAGGCTGAAATCCTCCCGGCTCGGCTCGGACAGATCGAGCCAAATCAGGCGGTCACCATCCGCAATCAGGTCGCTGATGTCCTGCGGGTTGTCGATCTGGCTGAATTTGTTATCTTTGTTGCACAGGGTGGTTTTGATCATAGCCCAGGCTCCGCTCCCGCTGATTGGCCGCAGGTAGAGGATTGATCTAGCCCTATTGTAACGCAGGAGCGGGGCGAATGGTACTCTGCTGCACGCCGGGCAAACACAACAGGCACAGAGAAGGCGATCCGCCCGTTCTCTGTGCCTGTGATCGTATATGTGGCTGCGGTGCGTGCTTACGCCGTGGCGTGGAGGATACCCCAGCCACGCCGGGTGGCTTCGGCGGCCAGCGTCCGGTCGGGGTCCACAGCGACGGGGGTGCCGACCTTGGCCAGCAGCGGGATGTCTGCCGCCGAGTCGCCATAGAAGGTGCAATCTTTCAGGCTGACCCCCAATTCGCGGGCAATTTCGGCAGCGCGGCGAGCCTTGGCCTCGCCCTGGCAGATCGGCGTCGCCAGCAAGGCGCGGAACAGGCCCCCATCTTTGACGATGCGTGTGCCCTCGCCCCGCGTCGCGCCGACCGCCTCGGCCAGCATCCGCGCCGCATCGTCCATGCCGCCGCTGAGCAGCACCACCGCGTCGCCCTGGCTCAGGTGCGCCTGGATGCGCCGCAGGACGGCAGGCTTGAAGTGCTGGCGCAGTTCGACCACGCTCTCCTCGCCCACCCGCAAGATTTCGCTCACCGGGTGCCCGGCCAGCAGCGTCACCAGCGCCTGCCAGCGCAATTGCGCCGACCGAGAGCGGGGGGTGACCTTGCTCAGCAGGGCGTAGCCCTGGGCGCGCAGCAGCGCCGACAGAGTGAACACGCGCTGTGCCCGCCCGGCCCGCACAAACGGGCTGCTCAGGCTGCCATCCACCAGCGTGCCTTCAATATCCACAAATGCAACACCATTCATATCCTACCTACCTTTTCCTCAACCCTACGCCCGGCCAGCCGACCCCGTCTGGCCCGGTACAGATAAATATGCCAGCCAACTTTGCCAGCATCGTTCGCGATACGATTCAAAGCGATCTTCCTGATCGAACAGCCATTGCACTTGCAGGCCGTCCATCATTGCCCCACAGACCGATGCGGCGGCCTCTGGGTCAAGATCCGGGCGGAAGATACCCTCGGCGCAGCCCGCCGCAATCGTCGCGGCGAGGGCGTGGCGGCAGCTTTCATAAAAGGCGGCGGTGATCCGGCCCAGGCGCGGGTTATGCACGCTCTGGGTTAAAAAGTCCAGATAGACGTGGTAGAAGCGCCGGTTCCGCCGGGGCGACACGAACAGTTCTTCCAGTTGCGAGCGCAGGCGGGCGCGTGCCCCTTCGGCTTCCTGGGTGGATACCGTCAGCCGCCCCAGGATCGTGCCGGTGATCCACTGGAAGACCTCGACCAGAAACTCTTCTTTCTTGTCGAAGTAGTAGTGGACGACCGCTTTGCTGAAGCCCGCCGCCCCGGCGATATCTTCCAGCCGCACCTGATCAAAGCCCTTTTCGGCAAACACGGCATAGCTGGCCTGGATCAGTTGCTCGCGGCGTTCGGTTTCGCGTTCGGGTGATTTTGTGCGTGGCATGGTATAATCTAACCCTTCGGTTAGATTATACCCGATCCGCGTGGGCGGCGTCAATAGGGCAAACGGAGGAGAAGGCGTGCGCTGTCAACGGATTAGGGAACAGCGATCCTTTCATGTGTGCCATATCCTACAATAAGCTGCGGGGTTTGGTGTAAAGGCGGTCGGTGAGAGCTAACACCTTCCTTTGCCATCCTGAACGTGGCGGAGAATCTTGTTGGGACTACACGGTCGCTCCCGAATCCGTTGACAGCAATTAAAAACCGCCGGGGGAATCTCCCCCGGCGGTCTTGGTTATGGTGGGTATGGGCGGCTCAGGCCCCCGTGCCGACCGGCACTCGCGCCGGGGTCGGCTCGTCGCTGTGGCCGTTCGTCGGGATTTCGATCTCGTCGGCAGGGCCGGAGCCTTCCGACCCGGTGGTGTCGGCAACCGTCGGGGCCGGGCGGCGGGTGAAGCGCCCGCGCAGGCTGTCGAGCAG
The DNA here is from genome assembly GCA_038239755.1 of Chloroflexia bacterium. Taxonomy (GTDB): domain Bacteria; phylum Chloroflexota; class Chloroflexia; order QHBQ01; family JAICKM01; genus JBBSAN01. The sequence continues at coordinate 6,452 of JBBSEL010000012.1, forward strand.
GCTGTAGATGACCGGCACCACGATCAGGGTGAGCAGGGTGCTGGAGAACAGGCCGCCGATGACGACGATGCCCAGTTCGGCGGCGATGATCGAGCCTTGTTCCCCGCCCGCCGCGAGGGGCACCAGGGCGATGATGGTGGCGATGGCCGTCATCAGGATGGGGCGCACCCGCGTGCGCCCGCCCTCGATCAACGCCTCGTCGGTCTTCATCCCCCGGTGTTTCAACTGCTCCACCAGGTCAAGCAAGACGATGGCGTTAGTGACTACGATCCCGACCAGCATCAGCACACCGATCAGGGCGCTGACGCCGAGAGGCTGGCCGGTAGCCCACAGCGCGATGAGCGAGCCGATGGCGGCCAGGGGCAGCGAGAAGAGGATGACGAACGGCGTGGACAGCGACCCGAAGGTCGTGACCATGACGATGTAGACCAGCACAACCGAGATCAGGATGGCCGTGCCCATCTGGGTGAACGCCTGGGTCTGGAGTTGCGAGACCCCGGCCACGGTGATCTTACTGCCGCCGGGGGTGAGCAGGCTCTTGGCATCCACCAGTTCGGCCACAGCCTTTTGCGCGGCAATCGTGACCCCGGTGGTGCTCTTAGAGGTGATCGCGCCGTTGACCGTGATCGAGCGTTCCTGGTTCACCCGTGTGATCGAGACCGGGCCGTCGGCCTGCTCCACGGTGGCGATCTCGCTCAACGCGACCGGGTTGACCGCGCCGACTTTGATTGCTTTGATCTTGTCAATGTTGTTGAGGGTGGCCGGGTCGTAGGTCGCCAGCACGTCATAGCCCTCGCCGCCGATGGTGATCGACGTGATCTTGTCGCGGGTCAAGAGGCCGCGCAACTGCCCGGCGATCTGGATCGTGGTGCTGCCGTGTTGCAGCGCCTTGGCCGGGTCGACCAGCACCCGGATCTCCGGCTTGGCCGTGGAGGCATCGCTGCCGACATTAACCAGGTCGGGGATGGTCTTCAGCTTGTCGGTCAGCGCATTGGCCGTCTTAAGCACATCGTCATAGTTCGCGCCGCTGACCACCACCGAGTAGCCCGTGCTGTTGGGGCCGGTGCCGGAGCCGGTGGTCACGCTGAAGTCGTCTACGCCGGGGATTTTCTTGATGATCTGGCGGAATGCCTCGGCCTCTTGGTCCAGGTTGGCATCGGGCTTCAGCGTCACGCTCAGATCGACCGTGCTGTTGCTGCCCAGCGAGGCGAAGCCGGTGGAGGCGGCGGACGTGTTGGCCCCGATCGTCGTCTGATAGGTCTGGATGGCCGGGTTGGACTTCAGCTGATCCTCTACCTGCTTGGCAAGGGCATCGCTCGTTTTCAAGTCGGTGCCCGCCTTCAACTGGATCGTGCCGGTCATGATCTTATCGCTGCCGAAGCTGAGGAAGGAGAAGCCGATGCCGCCGGTAAAGAGCGGGACGAGGCTGCCGATGAACAACCCAATCACGATCAGCAGGGTGATCGCCTTGGTCCCGCCGCTGCGCAGCACCGTGCGGATTATCGGGGTGTAGACGCGCTGGACAGGGGTGTCTTTCTCGTGCTTGTCGCCCTTGTAGGTCGCCAGGTTGGTGCCGATGAGCAGGCTGGCGAGCACCGGCACGAGGGTCAGCGCCACGACCAGGCTAGCCAGCAGGGCCACGCTGACGGCGATAGCGAACGACTGGAAGAACTGGCTGACCAGCCCGGCGATAAAGCCGAGCGGCAGGAACACGCTGACGGTGGTGATGGTGGACGAGGTGATCGCCGTCGCCACCTCGCGGGTGCCGTTAAAGGCTGCCTCGCGGATCGGTTCGCGGTTCTGGAAGTGGTGCCGGTAGATATTCTCCAGCACCACAATACTGTCATCGACCACACGCCCCACGGCCACCGCCAATCCCGCCAGGCTCATGATGTTCAACGAGACGTTGAAGAAGTTGAGCACGATAAAGGCGATCAGGATCGACATGGGGATCGAGAGCGCGGTGACGATGGTGGAGCGGATGCTGGTCAGGAAGAAGAGGATGACGATGATCGCCAGGATCGCCCCCAGCACGCCTTCGCGGATCAGGCCGTTCAGCGAGTCTTTGATGAAGGTGGCCGAGTCGAACTGGATGGCCTTGCTGGTGCCGGGCACCTTCTTCAGCAGGTCATCGATCTTGGCGTTGGCCGCGTCCGACACCTGCACGGTGTTGCCGTTCTGGGTCTTGTAGATGACCACGCCGATGCTTGGCTCACCGTTCGTGCGGTTGATGCTGTCGCCCTGCGAGTTGGTCAACTCGACCAGGGCCACATCGCCCAGCGTGATCGGCTTGGGCGGTTCGATGGGAGCCGTCGGCACCTGTGCGCCGGGTGCGCCGGTCTGGGGCTGGCCCGCTGCGCCGCCGGTCGTCCCGGTGGTGCCGCCCGCCTGCGTCCCACCCACCACGCTGCCCGGGGTCGCCTGGGCGGTGTTGGTGATTACGGTCTGCGGCTTAACGGTCGCGCCGGGGGTCGCGCCTGTCGCTTTGGTAGTTGTGGTCAGCGGAGCCGTCGCGGTCAGCGGGACGGTCGCGCCCGCGCCGGTCGCGCCGCCTGCCGTAGTGCCGCCTGGGGCCGCGCCTGCACCGCCTGCTGCGCCGGGGAAGCCCCCCGCGCCTGCGGCGGCTGCCGCGCCTGCGGGCATCTTATAGCCGACGATGATCTTCTTCAGGTCATCCACGTTTTCGAACTGGTGGGTGACGCGGACGGGGATGCTCTGGTTCTGGTCAACGATTTCCCCGGTGGGGAAGGAGATATTGTTGGCCTGGAGGATGCCGGTGATCGCCGCGGCGGTGATGCCGCTGTCGGCCAGCTTTTGCCGGTCGAAGGTGATCAGGACGCTGCGGTCGCCGCCGCCCGCCACGACCACGCTGTTGACACCGGGGATGGCCTGGAGTTCCGGCACGATTTCCTGATTGATGCTCTTCTTCAGATTATAGAGCGCGTCCGGCCCGGTCTCCTGGGTGTGGAGGCTGTAGGCCAGCACTGGCACGTCGCCCAGGCTGAAGCGCCCGACGTTGGGGCGCTGAACCTGGGTGGGGAAGGTCAGCTTGTTGACCGCGTCTTCGATGGCCTTCTGCGTCTTCTCCATGTCGGTGCCGTATTCGTACTCGGCGGTGACAAAGGAGACGCTGTCATTGGAGCGCGAAGTGAGCGTCTTCAGGTTGCCCGTGCCCGCGATGGCCTTCTCAATCGGCTCCGACACGTCGCGCCGCACATCATCGGGCGATGCGCCCGGATAGATGGCGACCACACTGACCAGCGGGAAGTCGATATTCGGGAGCAATTCGCTCTTTAGCGCCGTCGCTGCGGTGATCCCGCCGATGACAATCAGCACCGCCAGCATAATAACGATAGGGATTTTGTTCAGAGACAAACGGGTTAAAAAACTCATGCGCGTTCCTCACTTCAGGGGGCAAGGTGCTTTAATGTGCCTTGCCCGATTTTATTTTACCCAGGTATGCGAAAACCTGTGACCCATCAGGGTACTAAACTCCCCATTGTGAATTTTACCACAAAGTTACGAGGGGCATCTACGGTCTTTCGTCCTTTAGCTGGTTCTCGTCTTAACACCATGTGGCGGGCAGGAGGACACCCGGCTCTGCCGCTTTACATTACGCCTTTAGGCCGGGTATGGTTTCATAAAGGGGGAAAGGACTGCGCGGGAGTGGCCTTGCCACTACCGCGCAAAGGGGTTTATGAATTAGCGGGCTGTTGCGTCTGGCTCGACGCACCCACGCCCGCCAGTTCCGGCTCGGCTTCCGCCGGGATGTTGCTGGCGCCGGGGAGGCCCTCGGCCACCATTTCTTTACCGATTTCTTCCGCCATCGCTTCGCCTGCACCCTCGGCCATCGAGGCGCGCATATTGGTGCGGCGCAGCGGGATTTCGGGGATGAACGCTGTCGCCACAATCGCCAGGGCCAGCAGGCCCGCGCCGATCAAGAACGCCTCGGTTGTCGCTGCCGCCAGGGCCGGGGCGATCGGGGCCTGGATGGCGGCGATGATCGAGGTGATCTGCGCTGCCGGGACATGCGTGGCCTGCAATTGCTGCTGGATGCCCGTGATTGTTTCGGGGCTGACCAGCGCCTGCGGGTTCAGGTTCGCCAGGAACGGCGCGAACTGTGGCGAGGCTTTCAACTGCGGGCTGAGGGTCGCCAGGTACTGGTCGCGGAAGTTGTTGCTGACCACCGTGCCCAGGATGGCGACACCCATCGTACCGCCGATCGAGCGGAAGAACGTGGTGGCCGAGGTCACGACCCCCAGCCGCTGCGGCGGGAAAGCGTTCTGCACCACCAGGGTGTAGAGCGGCATGGCGACGCCGAGGCCCAGGCCCATGATCATCATGAAGCCAATCGTTTCCCAGCGGGGCGTGTCCACGTGCATCGTCGAGAGGAGGAACATGCCCAACGTCAGGGCGCTGATGCCCAGGATACCCATGATCCGGTACTTACCGGTGCGGCTGAGCAACTGGCCGGAGCCGATGCTCACCACCACCATCGAGAGCATCATCGGGGTGATACTGTTGCCGCTGTTCGTGGCGGTGTCACCCTGCACACCCTGGATGAACAGGGGGATGTTGATGATTGCGCCGAACATGCCCACGCCGACCAGGAACACGGTGATGATCGACAGGGTGAAGACGCGGCTCTTGAACAGGTCGAGCGGGATAATCGGCTCTTTGGCCCGCATTTCGGCCCAGAGGAAGGCGGCCAGGAACAGGACGCCCACCACAACCATCGTGATAATCTCGGTCGAACCCCAGGGGAAGTCTTTGCTGCCGCCCAGCGAGAGGGCCAGCAGGAGCGGGGTGATGCCCAGGGTAAGGGTGCCCGCGCCCAGCCAGTCGATGACCTTCTTGCCCTGGATGTTGGGGGCGAGCGTCGGGAAGGCGAAGATCAGCACGGCGAGGCAGAGAATGCCGACGGGGATGTTCACATAGAAGACCCACTGCCAGCTAATATTGTCGGTGATGTAGCCGCCGACGGTCGGGCCGATCACGCTGGAGAGGCCCCAGACCGCGCCGAACAGCCCTTGCCAGCGCCCGCGCTCGGCGGGGGGCACGAGGTCACCGATGATGGTGAAGGCGTTGGCGAAGATCATGCCGCCGCCGATGCCCTGGAAGGCGCGGAAGAAGATCAGTTGGGCCATCCCGGTGGTCAGGCCAGGGACGGTTACGCCGAGGAAGCTAAACGCATCGGTGCCACTGGCGAGACCCGACAGGGCCGAACCGAGCATAAAGATGACCACACCGCCGACGAAAAACCATTTACGGCCATAGAGGTCGCCCAGTTTCCCGACAATCGGCACCGTGACGGTGGAGGTTAGTAGGTACGCCGTGGTGACCCAGGCGTAGTGCTCCAGACCCTTGAGGTCCTTAATAATCTGGAACATCGCCGGGCCGACAACCGTCTGATCGAGGGCGGCCAGTAACACGCCAAGCATGATACCGCCCATGATCATATACAGTTGCCGCTGGCTGATGTGCGCTCCTGAGGAGTGGGTTACCCCACCGGGTGCGCGTTCTTGCACATCAGTGCTTGCCATTTGTTGGGTCCTCCTTCAGACCTTGCTGGTTGCTAGTGCTCTCGCCCTCTGTCTCGTCTTCAATCAGACTTTCCAGATGGTGGAAGGCGGTGATAATATCCTTCAGTTGCGGGTTGTTGAGGGGCCGTAACACACTCGCTATGCTGCGCGCAAAGTGCTCACCCATTTCTTCTTGCATCGCCCGACCTTTGGGGGTCAAGCTGACCCAGACGATGCGGCGGTTGTCGGGGTCGGTATGCCGCTCAACCAGGCCGATGCTTTCGAGGCTCTTGACGACTTTCGACATGGTCGGATCGGCAACGTTGCATCGTCCGGCCAGGTCGCCTGCGGTGAGCCGTCCTTCGTCGCTCAGCAGATGGAGGGCCCGATATTGCCCTTCGCCCATCCGGGATAGCTCCTGCGGGACATCCGCCAACAGCGCGTGCTTTACATGCTTCATCAGCCGTTGGAGTACCCGAAACGTCTGGCTAGCTTGCTGGAGTAACGCCTCATGTTCGTCCGCGCTGACTGCTTCCCCCAGCGACTCCCTTATCGCTGTTGCCATCTTGTCCACCTTTCCCCTGTACCCGTGAGCCGTGCTCACCGTTTCTTAATTTTAGTCCTCCTAACAATTTGCAATGCTCATAATTAGCAGCATTCAATGTTAGCACTGCTAAATAATACCATCCCGGACGATTGCTGTCAAGTCCTGGGACGAGGGGCAGGACGGATCTCGGTCTAAAGGAGTAGGTGGGCAGGGCAAAAGGTGGAACCGTGCTATTTCAGGAAACCATTAGGCTCTCAATGATGCGCGGAGTCGGGGGCGGCGGTGCCGGGACTGCGATTCATCCTAACAGCCCTGTATTACACACCGGCAGGGCGCACCATTATCTTATGTTACACGCTCGTCAGTGCCGGGCCAGCGCCTCTTCATTGCGGCACTGGTTGGGGGGTGGGTTGGGGGCATCTTGTGCCTGGGTGGAGGGTTGCTCCATCGTGCAGGGGGTGTGGGCGGGTCCCTGGGCCTTGCCTATTGGCGGCTCCAACGCCATTATTTCCGGCAAGCCCACCTATTCTACGCCTCCGGCGGCGTGCGGTCATCGGCAGATCGGCCTATTTATGTTGGTCCTTTCGTCCAGGACACCGCTGTGCCAGGGGGTATTGGCGCGTGACACAAGCAGGCCACCCCAGATATACGGGGTGGCCTGCGGGGGCCGCCGGTTTTGCGTTGCGGCCTTACGGGGTGGTGGTGGTCGCTTCCGCTTCCAGGGCGCGCACCGCTTCCAGCACGCGCTCGGTGTGGGTATCAACCTTCACCTTGCGCCAGGCATGGCGGACGATGCCTTCGGAATCGATGATGAAGGTCGAGCGTTCGATGCCGATGTAATGCTTGCCATAGGCGTTCATCTCTTTCCACACGCCGTAGGCTTCGCTGACCGCGTGGTCGGTGTCGCTGAGCAGGGTAAAAGGCAGGCCAAACTTGGTGGCGAAGCGGTTATGCGACTCCATATCATTGGGGCTGACGCCGAGAACGACGGCGTTGCTGTCGGTGATCTGGGCGTGCATGTCGCGCAAGCCACAGGCCTGGGCCGTGCAGCCGGGCGTGTCGTCGGCGGGGTAGAAATAGAGCACCACCGGGTGCCCCCGGAAGCTACTCAGTGTTACTTCGGTCCCGCCGGTGCTGGGCAGGGTAAAATCGGGGGCAGGTTGCCCCTCGGTCACGGTTTCGGTTGCAGTATCCATCTAAATCTCCTCTACTGGTTAAACGGTCGGGCCGGGTGCCATCCGGCCACCCGCTTACTATACAACGAAATCTGGCCCCTGGCTGTATGCTGGGGTACGGATCAGTCTGGCAGCCGGTAGGCATGGGCGAAGGGCTGTGCTATAATGGCGGCGGTCAACACCGCTTTTGGATTTTAGATTTTAGATTTTGGATTGGGGGTTGGCGGCGATTGTTCCCAAATCCAGCATCTCATATTCTTAATCCAAAATCTAAAATTCAAAATCTAAAATCCCAGGAGGGAACCCTCCATGCAGATTATCCACGAGCCGCAGGTGGTCTTGCTGGCCCGCCAGACCTTCCGCCCCGAAGTCCAGGACGAATTCATCGCCGCCGAGGGGATGACCTGGGAAACCGATGCCCCCTCCGCCGCCGAGCAAGTGGTGGAGTTCGGGGGCCGGGTGTGCTACATGTCGTTCGGCAAGGGCCGCAAGACCAACCGCGAGTATATCGGCAACATCCTCGACTCCAAACACGGCAGCGTGATCGAACACGCCGTCTGGACGTTGCTGATCAGTGGCGTATCCCGCAGCCTCACTCATGAACTAATCCGACACAGGGCAGGATTTTCATTTTCGCAATTATCTCAACGGTACGTAGACGAAACCACTGCCGACTTTGTCGAGCCGGACGCCATCGCCCAGAACCCCGAAGCGCACGCGCTGTTTGAAGAGACGATGGCCGAGACCCAGGCCGCCTATGTCAGGCTGGTGGAATTGCTCGATACGCAGTTTGCCGATGTGCCGAACAAGACGCACCGGCGCAAGATGGCCCGGCAGGCGGCGCGGGCGGTGCTGCCAAACGCCACCGAGACCAAGATCGTGGTCACCGCCAACGCCCGCGCTTGGCGGCATTTCATCGAGATGCGGGCCAGCGAGTATGCCGAGCCAGAGATCCGCAAGCTGGCGATCACGATCCTGCGCCTGCTCCAACAGGAAGCGCCCAACCTGTTTGGTGACTACGAAATCCTCCCCGGCGAGGGCGGCACAGAGATCGCGGTCACGCCGCACGCTAAAGTATAGTGGCGCGTGGCGCGTGGTTCTTGGCGCGTGAAACGTGAAACGTGAAACGTGAAACGTGAAGCGTAACGAGTATTGCGTATTGCGTATTGCGTCATCCTGATCCCTGATCCCTGATCCCTATCACGTTTCACGCGCTCACACCCCGTTGGCGATGGAGGTGAGGGACAGTGCGGTGAGCAGGGTCAGCAGGGCGAGCATGGTCACGGCGAAGCCGATCAGCGCCCAACTGGCGGCGGCCCAGGGGGAGATGGGCACGTCGCGGGGGTGGGTCCGCACCCAGGTGGCGAAGTCGGCTTGCTGGAGGTAGAGATAGAGGCCGATGTTGCCCGCGCTGAGCAGCAGATAGCTCAGCAGCCCCCGGTCGCCCACCCCCAGGCCAGAGATCCAGATCGCGCCCAAGAGGCCCAGTGAGGCGAGGCCGGTAACGAGGGCGAACAGCGCCTTGTCGGGGCGGGCCAGGCGGCGCAGGTTAACCGCCGTGACCAGGGCACCCGCCAGGGGGCCGAGGAAGATCGTCGCCCAGCTGGCGGCCAGGGGGGTCCAGGGGGGCGTGGGGGATGGCGCGCTGTGGCTCACCGGGAGGCAGCGGCGGGGCGATAGACGGCGCTGAGCAGGGCCAACGCCGAGGGGATGGTGGGGGCGACCCGCAGGCCCAGGCAGCGCCGCCCGACGAACCACGAGACGAAGAAGCGGGCCTCCGGCGCGTCCACGCCCCAGCCCGCCTGCCGGGGGTCCACATGTTGCACCCCGATGTAGGCTTTAAACCCCGTAGTTGGGTCTTCCCACTTGCCCAGGCGGCGCGTCTTGTTCCAGCCCACCGCCCCGGCCTCCAGGTAGGAGTCGGGGTCGGCATCCCATTCCGGGTGGTAGTGGGGTGCCCAGGCGATGGCGGCGCGTAACTGGGTGCTATCCATAAACGATGCTCACCACAGAGAACACAGAGAACACAGAGATCTCTGTGCGCTCTGTGTTCTCTGTGTTGTATTACTCCGTTGGCCCGAAGGAGACGCCCGCGTTTTCCTCCCACCAGTGGAGGAGGACACTGTAGTCCTCGCGGCCATGCCCCTCTTGCTGCATCAGGCGGTACATCTGGTAAGCCAGCGCGCCGCCTAGCGTGGGTACGCCCAGGTCTTCGGCGGCGGCGAGCGCGGCGCGCAGGTCTTTGAGCAAGAGGTCGAGGGCGAAGCCGCCTTCGTAGCTGCCGGTGAAGGCCCGCTGGGGCAGCCAGTTCGTCAGCAGATAATTCCCCCCGGCGGCAGTGCCGATCACCTCGCGGATCGTATCCAGCGGCAGGCCCGCTTTCAGCCCCAACGACAACGCTTCGGCGTTCGCCAGCATGATGATGCTGATCATCAACTGGTTGACCGCTTTGAGCATCTCGCCGCTGCCCAGCGGCCCGACGTAGGTGATCTGCCGCCCCATCGCCGCCAGGATCGGGCGACAGCGGGTGAACACCGCCTCGTCGCCCCCGACCATGATCGTCAGCGTGCCGTCGGTGGCGCGGGCCGGGCCACCGCTCACCGGGGCATCGAGCATGGCGAGATCGTGTTCGGCCAGCGTCGCCCCGATCCGTTTAGTCGCGGCAGGGTTGATCGTGCTCATGTCGATCAACACGGTGCCCGGTGCCATGCCTGCCAGCGCACCGGTCGGCCCCAGCACCGTTTCCTCTACCTGGGGCGCGTCGGGTACCATCGTGATCACCACGCGGCTGGCGGCGGCCACGGCCTGGGGCGTGTCTACCACCGTCGCGCCCTCCGCCGCCAGAGCCTCCACCGGACCACGGTTCTGGTGCGGGCACACCGTCAGCGCGTAGCCCGCCTTGAGCAGGCAGCGGGCCATCGGCAGCCCCATCGTTCCCAGGCCGATAAAGCCAATCGGTTCACGTTCGGTGCCGGTCGTCTCGGTCATGATGGCTCCT
>JBBSEL010000013.1:0-16217 GCA_038239755.1 Chloroflexia bacterium
CGGGCCACCGTCTCCATTTCACCAAAGGTCGCAGCAGCGGCGGACAGATGGGTCTGCCGCAGCTCGAACTCGCCGTGCTCCTCTAATATCGCACACAGCAGCCAGGGCTGATTCAGGGTGCGGACTAACTTCAGCCCTTCGGTGAGATAGCCCAGCACCGCCGCGTCCTGACCCGCATCGGCGCTGACGGCGGTCAGGTTGATCAGCAGCAGGCAGATGCGCTCCCGGTGACCGATGGTGCGCGCACGCTCCAGGGCCGCGTGCAGGTGGACCAGCGCCCCGGCGGCATCCACCCCGGCGCGCAGGGCGGCAGTGCTGCCCCAGACCGCATCCCCGGTCACCCATTGCCCGTGCAGCGCCCCGTTGTGCTGGGCGCGCTGCAACAAGGTGAGGGCCAAGTCGCCCTTGGTTTGGAAGACGGTGGTCGCGGGCACCTGGGCAGCGGTGCGGCGAAGGCAGATCGGCAGTCCATTTTTGGGGCAAATACAAGTCCCCGTCGAGCAAGGCATGGCCCTGCGGCGATGCGTAGGCCAGAAAGACGCCGACCGGGCAGTTGCCTACCTTCCCCAGCGTGCCCGAGTATTGGCGAGCGACCCCGACCGAATACGTGCCTTGTTTAGCGGCGGCGGTCTCATCGGAAATGAAGACGCCGTCGGCGCTGCTGCGGCGGGGACCAAGAAACGGCTGCAACGCGGCGAGCACGGGGCGGTGCGCCCAGGGGGCTTCGGTGAGGAAGCGTTGCAAGGTGCGGGGCGTCGCGCCGGGGATCGCTTCGGCGATGTTCTCGGCATTACGGCGGTCAGCCTGCTGGACCAACAAGCCGTGCAGATACTGCGCGCTGCGCTGCTGGGCTTCGGCCCGACCAAACAGCGGGGCAAAATAAGCATGGAATTGGGTAAAGGAATCGGCGACCCAATCCAAGTCGGCTGGGGTTAGCAAGAGGGGCTCCTGGTGGTGGCTGATCCGGTTAGCACTCCTCATTCATACCAAACCGTCGTTGTAATACTAGCCAGCCGAGCTAATAGGAGATTCAGGTACTAAGACGCGGATAATTGTCCCATCACACTATATGGTTATAGGAGAAAAGTCCTGATCTTTGTAGCTCTTAGTCCCGAAAAAGAAAATCTCGTGCCAACTGCCTATACAATTGGGGAGGTACTTAAGAAAGAGGGCGGATATGCGGACCGATCTCTGTCCTGGGGCCTTTCTATCTAATAGAATGCGGAGTGGGGCTGATTAAGTTAGCGCCACTTGGGCGAATCGTGGCAACGCGTCAATGGGAGACGAGAAATGATCGCAGCGATAACGACGTGGTTACAGGTGACGGGACTACTTTGGCGCACCGTCAACTGGAATGGGATCGAGCGGACGACCCGACCTCGGGCCGTCCTCGCCAACGGGTGGCGCATCGGGTAACGAGGGGCTAGCGCGCAGGAGACAGCGAATGAAACAACGATGTGTGAACGTCTTACCAACCCAACGAGCGGGGAAGCCCCTACGGTTCCTGCTACTCCTGGGGCTGCTGATGCCTGCCGTGGCGCTGGCTGCCACTCCGGTTCCGACAACACTGCACGCCCAGCCGCAGTTGTTAAAGCTGGCTGCGGACCACCCCGAGGCGCGCCTGGGCGTGATTGTGCAGAAGGCCGGGAATACCAGCGGCATCGAGCAGCGCGTGATCGGGCTGGGCGGCGTGGTGACCAAGGATCTGCACATCATCAACGCCTTTGCAGCGGATGTGCCCGCCCAGGCGATCCCGGCGCTGGCGGGGGCAGACGGCGTTCGCTGGGTCTCGCTGGATGCAGCGGTCAGCCAGAGCAGCACCTTCGCCCCCGCCTACGGGGAGCCTTCGCCCACGCCGACCCCACCGAGCAACACGGTCCAGTTCACCACCTGGGCCACCGCCCAGGGGGGGCAGGTGGCGGTCGGGCTGCCGTCGGCGTTCAATAGCACACCAATCCACGCCGGACGCACAATCTGGTTCAGCGGGGCACTGGTCGTTACCAACCTGAGCAGCCCGCGGGCGCAGATCACCGTGGATAACGCGACAATTCAGTTCACGGCCAACGGCAACAATTATCGCCTGCCGATACCCGACGCGGTGGTCACCGTGGACACCACTTCGACCGCGACTACGACCTTCAATCCGATTTCGAATACCTGGACCACCCAGGCCCGCGCCGGGACGGGGGGGACCGTGTTCGTGGCTGGGCTGGCCTACCAGGTGCCGGTCGATTTGCCGGGCGGGATCAGCCCGGTGACATGGTCGGCGCGGATTACCAGCGATACGCCGGGCCTGCTGGTGACCGGCAAATGGGCGGCAGCGGTCTACAGCAGCTTTAACACTGATTACACCGCCCTGAGCATCAAGCCGGTGAGCGACAACTGGTCGAGCCAGTACGCCAACTTTGATCCTGCCGGAACGCCGGAAAATTATAAAGCCAACGTGATCGCCGGGGGCAAAGGCTATGGCGGGGGAGATTATGTCGGCAGCTACATGAGTAGCCCCACCGGCATCATCCCGCCCACCCTGTTCACCAATATGAGCGCCATCATCGACTCGCCCGGCGGCCCGAACAACACGTTCGGCTCGGGCAACAACGTGACGGCCTCCTTCTCCCGGTTCACCGGCGAGAAGACCCCCGGCAACGCGATCACGCGGGTCGAGGCGGTGTTGCGGGCTTACGTGGCGGCTCCCCTGCCCGGCACGGCAGATGTCTTGCTGACGGCGGCGCTCAATGGATCCAATGGCCAGGCCGTCACGGTGAACAACGCGGTCTTCAATTCCTATGTGGGCGCAGCCAACGCGGGAACGATCTATGTGGATCTAACCGGCAGCCGCACCTGGCGCTGGGGCGATTTCGACTCTGACCTGCGCCTGACGCTGGACCAGAGCCGCCTGGGCAGTACCAACGTGATATATTACGATGCGGTGGGCCTGCGGGTGACCAGCACCAGCGGGGCCGACAACACGGGCGGTGGCGCGCCGCCCGCGCCTACGTCCGGCAGCCCGCTCGATATCAGCCGCCTGCACACCACCTACGATAAGGTGGTGCGGGCGACCGATGTGTGGAACCAGGGGCCGCTGTACCGGCAGGGCAGCGGGGTGACGATAGCCATCGTGGACAGCGGGATCGCCAACACGCCGAACCTCCAGGGGCGGGTCATCGGCAACGTTAATTTCAACCATAATGCGCACAGCGCCGTCGACAAGTACGGTCATGGGACCTTTGTCGCCGATATCCTGGCGGGGGATGGCCGGCTATCGGGCGGGGCCTACATAGGTATCGCGCCGCGCGCTAATCTCCTTAACGTGCGAGTGAGTAACGACGATGGCATGTCTGCCGAGTCGGATGTGGTCAACAGTCTCCAGTGGATCCTGGAGAACAAGGGGCGCTTCAATATCCGCGTGGTCAACCTGTCCCTGAACAGTGGGACGATGGAGTCGTACCACACCAGCCCGCTCGATGCGGCAGTGGAGATTCTGTGGTTCAACAACATTGTGGTGGTGGTGTCGGCGGGGAATAATGGGACGAGCAGCCTGTACCCCCCGGCCAATGATCCCTTTGTGATCACTGTTGGCGCGCTTGATGATCGGGGCACGGTCAGCTTGAGCGACGACCAGGTCGCGCCCTTCTCGGCCTACGGGGTGGACGAGCTAGGGCAGGTGAAGCCGGACCTGGTGGCGCCGGGCAAGGATATCGTCGCCCTGCTGCCCCAGAACAGCGACCTGAAGATTTCGATGCAACACGCCAGCAACCGGGTCAACGGCAACTACTTCCGCCTGTCGGGCACCTCGATGGCCGCGCCGATGGTGTCGGGGGCGGTCGCCCTCTTGCTTCAGGGCGAGCCGAACCTCAACGCCGATCAAGTGAAGCTGCGCCTGAAGGCGACCGCGGCGACCACCAACCGGGGATGGCAGGGCTATAACCCGACGACGGCGGGCGCGGGGCTGCTGGATGCCTCGGCGGCCATCAACACCCTGACGACCGGCACGGCCAATACCGGTTCGCCCGCCAGCCATCTGCTATGGACGGGCACCAACCAGCCCAACTGGGGGTCGGTGGACTGGGCGTCGGTGGACTGGGCATCGGTGGACTGGGCGTCGGTGGACTGGGCGTCGGTGGACTGGGCGTCGGTGGACTGGGCGTCAGACTACTGGGGACCGTAACTAGAAAGTATCTTCGTTGCGGTACCCAGCGAGTAGCGGGGTCTTGTGTGCAGGCATGCACCGGCCTCGCTACTTCTTGGTCGGAATGTCAGTGCAGCGGGCAGGCATTAATGATCGCGCTCGACGGGTCCAGCGCGGATCGTTAGTGTACGGAACTGGGACGCAGGGCGCTGCCCCCCGCCCTATAGCGGAGCTTTAGAGGAACCCCCTATGACCTTTCGCGCCTGGGCTTATATCTGGTGTGTGCTCCTTGCCGGGGCCGGGTTAACGCTCCATGCGCTGCTGAGTCTGGGGCCGCAAACGTCTGCGGTCTGGCTGGCGTTTGCGGCCCTGACCACACTGGCGACGTTCACGCGCCTGTTCAAAACGTTGTTCCAGAGTACCCAGCAGGCCGACAGCGGCGCGTTGTCATACAGTCCGATCCTGGTCTGTATGTTTGCGGGGGTGCTGTTGCTGCCACCGTTTTTGTTCGCGCTGATGGTGGGTGTGGCCTATACGGTGGAATGGATCAAGGAACGCTGGCAAAAGAGTCCGCTGCTGCGGGTCTGGTACATCCAACCCTTCAACATCGCGTCGCATATCCTGGCGGCAGCGGCCACGGGCTGGATCTATACCACGCTGAATGTAGACGGGGCACGGGACCTGTCGCCCGTGCCGGTGATGGTGGCGCTGTTCGCCGCCTGTGCCTATGTGAGCCTGAACCACCTGCTGGTCGGGCAGGCGGTGGTCCTGGCACGGGGGGTGTCCTGGCAAAAAACGGGGGTGTTGGAGCTAGAGAGCCTGATTCCCGATTGTATCATGCTGGCGTTGGGTTATGCGGTGGCCTTGTTGTGGGTGGTGAACCCGTGGATGGTGCTGCCGGTGCTCTCGCCGCTCCTGTTGATCTACCAGGCGATCAAGGTCCCGCAACTGAAAAAGGACGCGCAGACCGACGGCAAGACGGGGCTGCTGAATGCCAGCCATTTCAACAAGCGATTTGCCGACGAGCTGGACCGGGCGGCGCAGACCAATCGCCCGTTAGCCCTGATCATGGCCGACCTCGACCTGCTGCGCAACGTCAACAACACCTATGGGCACCTGGCGGGCGATATTGTACTGGCGGGCATCGGCCATCTCTTGCGCGATGCCGTGCGAGTCTATGATATTGCGGGGCGGTTTGGCGGGGAGGAATTTGCGATTGTGCTGCCCGAAACCGACCAGCAGGAGGCGCTGGCGTTTGCCGAGCAGGTGCGCCTGGCGGTCGAGGCGGCGCGCTTTACGGTGATCAGCAGCCCCACGCCGATTTCGGTGACGCTGAGCCTGGGCATCGCCTGCTTTCCCGAGCAGGGAGAGACCACAGCGACGCTGACACACGAGGCGGATGTGGCCGTCTACCAGGCGAAGCTGCACGGGCGCAACCGGGTGGTCTGTGCAGCAGATGTCCCCCGCTTTACCCGGCTGGAGAAGGTAGTGGAGGATCACCTGTCCAGCGACTATGCTGCGGCCTTCACGCGGCAGCCCACCCCGGCAGAGGCGGCCAGTGCGCCCGTCGCGCCCGTCGCACCCGCTGTGGAAGTCTCGCCCGCCGAGGTCCGCCCTGGCTATCCGCAGGGTCAGGCGATCCGCCGATTCCTGGCGCAACGGCGGCAGCCGTCGGGGCGGACCGCCCCGGCGGACGCACCGGTGGCCCGATCCGCGATGCCGCCCCTGCTGCGGCTGTTCGTGGGGCTGGTGGCGGTGGGTGGGGTGCTGATCACTCTGGCGGGTCTGGCCTTTAGCCCGCTGCCCGACCCGGTCAGCCTGGGACTGCTGATGAGCCTGGCAATCGCCTGTGAAGTTTTGCAGGTGAATGTCTATGGCGACAACACCGCGTCGGTGACGATTGCTATTCTCTTTGCCACGGCCCTGACGACCGGAGTGCCCGGTGTGGCGCTGGTCAGCGCGGCGGTGGTGCTGATCCACGCCCTACGGATGCGGCCCGGCCCGGCGCAGGTGGCGTTCAACTGGGCGAACCATGTGATTGCCGGGGCGGCGGCGGTGCTGATTATTCGTTCGCTGGGGCTTGAGCTCCGCATGGCAAACCTGCCGTCCCTGGTGGTGCCCGCGGCGGCGGCGGCCCTGACGGTCTATGCGCTGGAGACGGGGCTGCTGGCGGCGGCGATCAGCCTATCGAGCAAGCGCAACCTGCTGACGACCTGGCAGAGCCAGTTCCAGTGGCTGGCCGGGCATTATCTGGTCCTGTGCCTGATGGGGCTGTTCCTGAGCGTGGCCTATAGCGCCTTTGGGGTGCTGGGGGTGGGGGTGTTCACGCTGCCCGTGCTGATGATGCGCTATGCCCAGAAGCAGTATGTCGATCAAACGCGGGGCAGTATGAATGAGCAAAAGCGGCTGAACAACGAACTGGCCCAGGCCAACCAGGAAATCGTGAGCGCGAGCTATTCGATCCGGCAGTTGAACGATGAGCTATTTCAGACGCTGGCGATGATCCTGGACTCGCGGGATCCGTATGTGGGCGGCCACGCGGCGCAGGTCGCCCGCTATGCGGCCCGGCTGGCCCAGGAGGTGGGGCTACCGCCGGAGCGGGTGGAGCAGGTGCGCCAGGCCGGGTGCCTGCATGATATCGGGAAGATCAGCATCCCGGAGCAGCTGTTGCATAAGCCGACCAAGCTTACCGCAGAAGAGTATGAGCATCTAAAAACCCATGCTGCCCTGGGGGGCGAATTCCTCGCGCCGAGCAAGGCTCTGCGCCCGCTGGCCCCATTTGTCCGCAGCCATCATGAGCGCTGGGACGGGACGGGCTACCCAGACGGGCTGGCCGGCGAGGCGATCCCGCTGGAAGCGCGGATCCTGGCGGTGTGTGATGCGGTCGAGGCGATGGCCTCGGATCGCCCGTACCAGCAGGCCCGCTCGGTCCAGGAGATTATTGTCGAACTTGAGCGCTGTGCGGGCACGCAGTTCGACCCGGTGGTGGTGGGGGTATTTGTGCGGCTGGCTGCCGAAGAGGGGAAGGCGTTCATTATTAACTCGGCGCGGGAGGTTCTCCGGCGGCAGGCCACGCAGTTGCCGCCGGAACTGACCCGCTCCTCGTGGGTACCCATCCCAGGCCTCTCGGCTTAACGCTGCCCAAACGGTGCGGTCACCTTGTTAGGTGGGATTGATCCGCCGTTCCCCTGCTAGGATTATCCGTGTTATGCCGCACATAGCCGCGATCAGGTGAGTTATAAGGGTATAGATTGGCGATCTGCATCCAAGCTAATCACCAAAACTGCGCCTGATCCCATGGGGGTTCTGACGCAAATTTGGTGGTAACATCTTCCGCATTTATCCGTAAATAGAGCAGCTTCGCTTTTATCACCCCATGAAGCCAGGAGGCACTCCCTATTCTGAATCACTGTGGATTTCTTGTTACCCCCCAGCCTGGGTTTCCACCTGACCCTGTATTGTGCGGATTTGGCATACAGAGGCGTTCAACGCCCTGTAGCAGGCGTCCGGCATCGCTCGTGCCGGGCTTGACGCCTGATTTACTGCTTCCTCGCGCCGTTGTTCTCGCTACTGCTTGACTTGGGAACCGTTGGCCGACCCTCCGGTCGCCCTAACGACCGGCCAATCCTCCTGCTCCGTCCGCCGCTCCGCATTCTGCAACGTCCGCCTCCGGCGCCGCCCCGCCTTTCCCGTGGGGAGAAACTAGCGCTGGCCGTGCTGGCGCGGACCAGCTGATAGCGTGTGATTTCCGCACCGTCGCAACAGCCATACGGCGAACTTTGCCGTTGTTGTTCTTCATGGAGTTGGGCCGCCGGCGGGTTCATTTCGCCGGTTGTACCGCGCATCCCAGCGGAGAATGGGTGACGCCGCAGGCTCGGCCACTCACCGGGACCCGGCACGATGCGCATCAGTCGATGCTATTCCTGATCCATGACCGTGCTGCCCAGTGCACGGCCCGGTTCAACACCGGGTTGGCCGCGGAAGGCAGCGAAATAAGACGCCCGCCGGACCGGGCACCCCAAGCCCAGGCCTGCGCCGAACGATGGGTCCGCCGCGCCCGGTCGGAGGGGCGGGATCGGATCCTAATATGGAAGGAAGCGCACCTGCGCCATGGGCTGACGCCGGACAGCGCGCAGTACAAGCGCGCTCGGCCACACCCGGGCATCCAGCAGCGCGGTCCTATTCCGACCAACAAAATTCGCCGCGACGGCGCGGTGAAACGGCGAGACATGCGGGGTGGCATCAGGCATGAGTACAGCCGCGATGCCGCATAAGGCCAATAATCAGGGCGGATAACAAAACCGCACCATACAAGCACCGGACGCCGCCTGGCGGGCCGCCGGCACCGCATGCGGCGTCTCCGGCGCGGCGGCGGGCGGGGGCGGCCCGGCAGCAGCGCGGGCTTCCGCAGGGGGGGGTGTCCCAGGGCGCGGGTTGGTACGGGTCACTCACGACACTTTCCTCCATATGCGCTGGGGTATAACTCTGGGGACGCGTCACGAAGCTACAGAACGACTACAACCTCTCGATCAAGGTACTCTACCCCCGCTGCCGTAGCCAGTTACGCCCCCAGCAGACAGCAGGGATCCTGGTGGTGCAGGTCGGTAGCCGCACCGCTACTCTGGCCGACACTGGCGTTGCTACTGACGAGCGCCGACCGGCTCCCCGGGTTGGAGCGACATAGGAACCTGGTCTCGGATGGCACGGAAGCCGGACAGGTAGTCGTACTCCGGGTTGTAACCGAGCAGCCAGCGGGCTTTGGCGATACTGAGCGTGAATTCTTGGGTCATCTGGGCGACCACGTATGGCGTGACCAACGGCGGCGTTCGGCTGCCCCCGGCACGGTAGAGTTGTTCCAGCAGGGCGGCCACCCCCCCTGCGAGGCGCGGGTCGATGTGCAGGAGCCGCTCGCGATAGCCCATTGTCTCCAGAAAGGCCCGCAGGATCGCGTTGACGGTACCTACCCGCCGATCGCTAATATTGAAGACCCCGCCATCGCAGGGGCGTTGCACGAGCAATTCGACCGCCGCAGCCAGGTTGAGAATGTACGTGAGCGAGACGGCGTTCCGTCCGTTCCCCAGCACCAGGAAGCGCGTACAGCGGCGCGCTTTCAGCAGCCGGGGGAGCAGGGTCGTATCGCCTGGCCCATAGATAATGTGGGGTCGGAGGATCGTCCGATTGGGATTGGCGGCGGCCTGCACCACCAGCTCGGCCAGCATCTTGGTCCGGCCATAGGCGTTCAGGTATCTCGCCGGGTAGGGGGTCTCTTCGTGGACGAAGCATTTGGGACCCCGCGGATCGTACACGCTGGCGCTGCTGAGGTGGATGAACTGCCCGGCCTCCCGGAAGGTCGCCAGCACATGCCGCGTGCCGGCGACGTTCGTCGGGTACAGGGCGGCGAAGGTGCCCCATTCGGTCACGGCGGCGGCGCAGTGGATTGCCGCGTCGATAGGCTCCTTGATGGGTAGGGGGCCGTGAGTGATATCCCAGGACTGGTAAGCCACGTCGCGGCGCAGCCCGTGCTCCCGGCGGCCAAACGCCAGCACGTGGTAACCGCGCGCGGCAAAGTAGTCAACCAGGCTGCGGCCCACGAACCCCGTGGCCCCGGTAATCGCCAGGGTCTTCACCTGCACCCTTCCTCGCTCCGCCCGCCCAGCAGGGCGCGCAGCTTTTGTTTGTCCACCTTCCGGCTGCGGCCCGTGGTAGGGAGGGGGGCGAAGACGATCCGGTCCGGCTGGGCATACAGGTCGATGCTGTGGGGGCCGGCCAGCAATTGGGCGGCCAGGTAGCGGCGGTAGGTCGGCTCGTTGCGGGGGTCGGCCTTTTCGACCACCAGGACCACGACTTCATCCGAGCGGACCGTGTCGTAGACCCCGACCAAGGCACAGTTGCGCACGCCGGGAACTTGCAGGATGGTGGACTCGATCAGGGCCGGGTAGATGTTATGGTGGCCGCGAATGATCATGTCTTTCTTACGCCCCATAAGGACCACGCGGCCCGCGGCGTCGATGGTTGCTAGATCCCCCGTGGCATGTTCGGCCACCGCTGGGCCATCCAGGTAGCGGTGGAACAGATGCGGCCCACGGACCACCAATTCCCCATCCGACGCCAGGGCGACACCCACGCCGGGCACCGGGCGGCCCACCAGGTCACCCGGCGCGGTATACTGCCGCTTCTCGTCCAGGGAGGTCACGCATACCGGCAGCATCTCGGTCATGCCATAGACCGACAAGACACGAGTTTGGGGCGCGATCGCCGCCGCCAGCCGCCCCAGGAATAGCGGGGTGATGGGGGCGGCTCCCAGCAGGATCGTGTCCAGGGTCGCGGGCAAGCGGGCCGCGGTCTGGGCGCAGAGGCTCACCAGGGCTTCGTATTCTGCGGGGATCGCGAAGGTCTTGGTGACTTTGTGCTGTGCCAGGCAGCGCAAGGTTGCCGGGGCAGATAAGGCGGGGCGGGCGATGACGGTCCGCGCGCCGCTGCACAGCGCTGGAATAATGAGATGGAGGACTGCGGCGTAGAACACATCGGTGGGGTCGGGACGCAGGAAGCCCAGGATCAGGTCGAGGGCGGCAGCGATGCTGGCATGCGTGTGGACCACGCCTTTAGGCAGTGCCGTGGTACCCGAGGTGAACATAATCAGGGCATCACCTGCCGGGTCAAGCTCCTGATCCGCGCCCGCCGGGGGCGGGCCGGGCCGTCGAAGATCGACCAGCGCCAGATCGTAAGGGGGTAATCCGGGCAACCGGGGTCCGATATTGACGATCCGCGTGGGGCCGCGAACCGCGATCTCGGGAATCTCCATTCCCCGCCGCTTGAGCAGGCGGCGCACGAGCGCGGTCTGTTGCAAGGCGAGGAGCAGAGTCTCCGCGAAGATCCAACGGGGCGCAGCCAACTGCATGCGGCTGGCGAAGACTTCCCGGCCCATAGCGATGTCACCGACGACCAGCACGCCGCCCGCGCGGAGGGTCGCCAGCGCGAGGAGGATGACACGGATGCTGGGACGGACGAGCAAGAGCACGCGATCGCCGTGCTGGAAGCCGTGCCGGAGTAGATTCTCGGCCAGCGTATCGACCTGCCGCGCCAACGCCCCATACGTGATCGTGCCGCCGGCAGGCTCCTGCAAGGCTACCTGATCGGGATGCACAGCGGCCTGCGCCCAGATGGTGCGTAACACATGGTTGGTGTAGAGGCTCATCGCTTCTCCAGTTGCAGGACCAGGCTGGTATAGGTAGGAAAGCTCAGGCCGCGCGGATAGCGGCGCTTGACGATGCGCAGGATACCCTCGAGATTCAACAACTCTTCGAGCACCAGCGTAATCTCTCGACCGGCCAGGCTGTAGCCCAGACAGAAGTGGGGGCCAGCACCAAAGGCGAGATTCCTGAAGCGCGGTTCGATCGCGCGCGCGGGGTCAAATTCCCAGCCACGGGGAAAGTAGGCCCGGTTCTTCATGACATTGACCAGCACAATGACCATACGCCGGTCCCGGCGAAAGCGGATGCCGGCGATCTCCACGTCTCGGCTGATGCCCCGCGTGATCGCTGGCGAGGGGCAGACCAGGCGCAACCCTTCGTCCACAGCCTGCGGCAACAGCGCGCGATCGGAGGCGAGGCGGACCATCTGGCCGCTATCCACCAGGAGGGCGACGATGCGCGGCAGCGCCGCCGAGACGGTCTCAGTGCCCGCCGTCAGCAGGACAGCCAGCAGGCCTTTGGTCTCCTCAAAGGTCCAGCCCGCCCGCTTCAGCCGGTGGATGATCGTGTTGCCCGCGTCATCCGCTTCGCGGTAGCTGGCCTCGGCCAAGGCGAGGAGCCGTTCAAAGTAAGGGCGAGCGCGGCGCACCATGTCCGCCGAGGCCTCCTGCTTGTCGAGGCCGAGCAAGGCGGTCATGCTCCGGGCCAAATGGGTGATTTCGGCGTAGTCGGCCTCTGCGTGTGCGGGGTCCACCTGAATGCCGGAAATCGCGCACGCGGCCCGGCTGGTTACCTGCTGCACCACCGGCACCAGATCCACCGGGCGGCCAGCCTGAAGGTCCGCATGCAGCCGGGCCAGCACCGGGGCAACAGCCTGCTCGACGACCTCACCGGTGCCCCGTTTCGTGAAGAGGTCCCCGAGCTGCCGGCGGAGATCCCGGTGGTCGGTGCCATCCATGTTCAGCAGGGCCTTACCGCCCAACAGCCCGGTGATCAGCCCGCCCATCCCGCCTTTGTCCGTGGTGGTGAACGCCGCGTGGTTCAGGATCTGGAGGGCCAATGCGGGATCGTTCACCAGGTAGCCGATGGTGGGCAGGTGAATGCAACGGCTCCACCGGACCGTCGCGTGCATGACCAGGGTGGTCAAGGGTCGGTTATGTAGATAGAGATACCCCTCGTGCCAGCTTGCGCGGTTCATCCGACCACCAGCTTTCATCTAATACTGGAACATGAGGATGCCCAGGCTGATACCCGCCGCCAGGCCGATGAACAAGACCTTGTCGCCCCGCTGGATCGCGCCCCGGCTTTCGGCCAGGTCGAACCCGACCGGTACCGAGGCGGAGATCATGTTGCCCAGTTGGGGTACCGTGACCTGGACTTTTTCCTCCGGCACCCCCGACACCTCCAGGAAGGCTCTGAGCGAGGCCAGGGAGACTTGATGCACAAGAATCTTGGCGAAGTCGCCGAAATCCAGCCCCGTGGCAGCCAGAGCGGTGACCAGATTGGCTGCCCCCAACTCTCGAAATGCTTCCCGCAGGGCGATCCCATCGCCCTGGCAGTAGCTCCATTCCTCGCCGCGGGGGTGCATCGAGCCGCCGCCGGGCAGGGTGCTGATCGGCCAGTGTTTGCTCATGGACGTGAAGTGGCGATAGAAGATGCCGCTGCCGTCCGTGGCAGGCTCGAGCAGTGCCGCCACGCCCGCGTCGCCTAGCGTATAGCCCAGAAAATGCAGACGCAGGTCCTCGAAGTCGGTAATACTCCACTTGATACAGCGGGAGGGGATCTCACCGTTGGTGACCAGGACCTTCTGGTACTGACCCGTCTGGATAAGCGCCTCAGCTACCTGGATGCCGTTGATGAAGCTATTGCAGGCGTTCTTGACATCCAGCACGGCGGCGTTGGTACCCAGCTTGTGCTGCACAATGTGGGCGGTGGCTGGCTCCATCAGGTCCTGGCTGGCGGAAGCGAAGATGACGAGATCGATCGCACTGGGACGGGTGCCGGTCTTGGCGAGTACCCGGCGGCTGGCCTCGACGGCCAGATCGGAGGTGTTGACGCAGTCGTCCACATAGCGGCGGGTCTCCACGCCGGTAATGGTCTGGAGCATGCCGGGGATGAACTTGAGGCCCGTGCTGTTGCAGCGCACCCGCTGCTCGACTTCCTGGCTGGTGATGACGGTATCAGGTAGGACCGAGGCCATGCCGCTAATTCTGACTTTCATACGCTGCCTCCCTTGCGTAAAGGAGCAAAAATCAATAAAGATCCCTGTGGATAACGTTTTCAACGATTAGGCACTTGCTATCGGGCAAGCGTCGGTGCTTGCCCGCCGTTCTCACCGGACGTCTACTTCTGCGGGCTGGTACTTGTGGTCCCAATACCAGAGCAGAGTATTGCGATAACCGTAGCGCTTGGCGCGGCGCACAGAGTTGTAGACAACGAGGTGGCGCTTCTTGCCGATCCGAGTTGTCAGGGTGCGCACCCGTTCGGAGAGGATCCGATCCTCGTGCGCCTCCTCGATGCGGGTGCGCGGAAAGCCTCCGGCGCGGAGATACAGCTCGGCGGTGATCGCCAGGTTGTTACCTGCCACCAGGACGTAGGGATATTGGAACTGTTTGCCGCGGCGGGTCAGCCTGCCGTAGGTCTCGGCCAGGATCAAGAGCAGGGGGATCACGAAGTGGTCGGACCAGCTGAGCGGGATGTCATCCGTGCGGGGTTTAATCCCCCCAACGACAAACTCCAGGTTCTCCGCGACAAAGGCCTGCTTGAGGCCGGCGACCCAATCCCGTGCTGGCAAGCAGTCGGCGTCGGTGCGGGCGATGTGGGTCGCGCCCTGGGCAATAGCATAGCGAAAGCCGGTATCGGCGGCGGCACCGGTGCCCTTCTGTGGCTCGGCGATGAGGACGATGGGTAAGCCTGGATGCTCCCGCTGCCACCTTTCCACCACGGCGACCGTGTGATCGGTGCTGGCATTGTCCACCAGGAGCAACGTGAAGTTGGTGTCGGTCTGCGCGATCAGGCTGTCCAGGGTGTGGCTGATCCCTTTCTCCTCGTTGAAGAACGGCACGACCACATAGAAGCTTGGCCTATCCATAGATCACCACACTCCTTAACAGGACCATGCCGACCACAGCCAGCACCAGGCAGATAACAACCAGCCCGGTGTTCGACCCCAGATAGAGGGCGCCGTAGCCGATCAGGGGGCCGGTAATCTGGCCGGTGCTCGCCACAGCCTGATTGATGCCCATAAGTGCGCCGTCGTCTGTCCCCTCGGCCTGGTTGCCCAACGCTCCCGCCAGCACCGGGTTCAGAATAATCAGGCCCCAGAGGATCAGCGCCCCGGCTGCCACGATGCTGACCCAGTGGGCGGCGAACGCCAGGACCACAAATCCGGCGATGTAGAGGCCAAAGCCGAGTTGCGCCGAGGTCCGGTTGGGCCGGGTGGCGAGCAGGCGCGGCAGCACCACCACCTGGAACGCCGCGCCCACCAGCAGCAAGCCCGTCAACAGCGTTCCCACCTCTTGCTCCGTCGAACCCAGGCGTTGTTGGAGGAAGACTGGCAGCGTCAGCACAAACGCATTGAAGATGATATTGTTGATCAAGATCACCCGCAGGGTCCGGCGGATCGCCGGGTCGCGCAGCGCAGCGAACGCGGAACG
The DNA here is from genome assembly GCA_038239755.1 of Chloroflexia bacterium. Lineage (GTDB taxonomy): Bacteria > Chloroflexota > Chloroflexia > QHBQ01 > JAICKM01 > JBBSAN01. The sequence continues at coordinate 14,976 of JBBSEL010000013.1, forward strand.
GCGATCCATCCGGGAACCCGGCGGAGCTTGACGGGCGCGCCGGGGGAACAGCCAGCCGGTGAGCAGGAGAGTGATGCCCGTCAGCCCGGCAGCGACAAAAGCGGGCAGCGCTAGGCCCGCAGCCCCCAGGAGGCCGCCGATGAGTGGCCCGGCCAGGATGCCCAGCCCGGTGGCGGTACTCAAGAAGCCGAGGACTTGCGTGCGCTGCTCCCGGGGGTACCGATCCAGCACGGCGGTATAAATCAGCGAGACATTCCCGGCACTCGCCCCGTCCACCACGCGTGAGAGAAAGATGAGGCTCAGCGAGTTGGACAGCCCGAGCAGCAGAAACCCGGCTCCAGTGGTGGCCTGGCTCAAGAGCAGGAGCGGCTTGCGGCCCCACCGATCGCTCAGCGCGCCAACGCCGGGCGCGCTGAGCAGTTGGCAGATGGAGTACACCGCGAATATGCTGCCGATAGCGAGTGCGTTCGCGCCGTACTGTTGGGCGATGAAGGGCACCAGCGGCAAGACAATCGCGTAGCTCAGGCTCTCCACGCCCAGGATCGCACCCAGTAAAAGCGTGTACTTATCAGGTCGCATGATCGTGCCAGCCCCTTTCTATTCTAATTCCAACCAGATGATGGGGGAGATCGATAGAGAGATCCTCTACACCCGAGCGTTCACGCGGTGTAGAAGGCGATCTAAGGGTCTCTTCCCGGCTAGCTGTTACCTGTAACTACTATAGCACCGTCGAGTCGCACGGCTATCCGCAGTATTGCTTAATTGATGGCCCGGTTTTCAGCGGGCGGAGGAGGTTGCGAACTAGGTAGTTCTGCGTAGTCGGGGGCTGCCACAGGCCGGGTAAAGTCCTCCGCCGTGGGGTAGCGCGCGCACGGACCTGCCGCCAGGGGCCGGTAGCCCAATTCAGCCGTCGCGGCAGCAACCGGCTACGGGCCGAATAGCGAGGAGGATGGTGGAAGGGAGGAGAAAGGTGTCGGTGAAAACGTATTAGCTCAAGTGGGGCCAGAGGTGAACGGCACATTCCTTGCCAGTAGCGAGCGTTATCCTATCCTATTGGTTGTGCAACCACAGACCGCATCGCTGCGGGACGTGCGAACAAGAGCAGTGCGGCTGTGTCCTGGCACCCTATAGTCGCGGATCTGGGACCGCTGTCCCGCCTGATTGAGTGAGTGCGGGGCGCGCCCACATGGCGCGCCCGGAGGCCCCCCCCATCCCCCAACACGCGGGCCGTCGCTACGCCAG
>JBBSEL010000014.1:0-15586 GCA_038239755.1 Chloroflexia bacterium
GAAAACGTCGCCATCACGCCCACCGCGACGAGCGGTCCCCCCGACACGATATTCGTCCCCGAAGGGGTGTTTGCCCCCCGGCCTCCCCGGCTGGCGCAATCGGGCGGGGCGCTCCAGGTGAGCGGGCGGCTGTTGAGCGTGACCAGCAATGTGCTAGTCCTGCGCACCTTCTACGCCCCGTCCTCGCCCTACCGCCCGCAGGAGGGGAGCGTGGCGCTGAACGACCCGCAAGGGTTGCTGGTCAACCTGGCGAGCGCCAACCCCGGCCCGCTCCTGACATTGAGCGGCGTGTTCACCGTGACCACCGCGCCGGGGATCGAGATCGGCACGCTAGAAGTGCAGAAGATCACCCCGATCACCCTGGACCCGACCGCGCTGACCGGGCAGGCCGATGCGGCAATCCGCGATGCCGCCCCGCGCCTGAGCCTCCCCGCCCCCTACCAGCCCCTCGCCCTCCCCGCCTTCGCCACGGTGACCGCGCAATGGCAGCCCCAACCCGATGATTTCGTCGCGGGTGGCAGCACGTTCCTGGGGGTGGCCGAGGACGGTACGCCCCTCACCTACTGGCGCGGCCCCACCCTGCCCCCCCTCCCCGACCGCCCGCTGGTCAGCCGCTGGGCCGCCATCTACACCCGCTTCACCGATTCCACCCCCCGCACCCTGCTTGTCACCCTGGAAGGCCAGGCGGACGAGTAGGGGGTGACGAGTGGTTAGTGGTTAGTGGTTAGTGGTTAGTGGTTAGTGGTTAGAACGACGCAATACGCAATACGCAATATAAATCACGCTTCACGCTTCACGCTTCACGCTTCACGCAACGAAAACGAGGGACACAGCCAACGCTGCGTCCCTCGTTTTCTGTTTGCGGAAGGGGGCGGGGCTTAAGGAGTAGGTACCGGGGTCGCGCCGGAGAGAATCGGTTGGAGCAGACCGTAAATGGGCTGGAACTGCACTTGGTAAGCGGCCAGCACGGCCACCACCAGCACGATGATCAGCAGCAAGAGCACAGCGGCCCCTGATGAGCGGCGGCGGGGCTTGACCTCGGCAACGGCCTGCTGCGGGGCCAGCTCTTTCTGGGCTTTTTGGGCGCGGGTGGCGGCCAGCATCACCTCGCGGGGATTGGTGCCCCGCCCCGCCACGCGCACGCCGGATCGCCCCAGCACCAGCTTATCCACCGGGGTGGCACAGCGAGGACAGACATCCTTGCCCGTCGAGCTGGGGTCGCCCGTGTCGATATACTCGCCGCAATTGGGGCAGGGCGCGTAGAAGCGGTAGTTGCAGCGTGGGCACGACAGCGCGCTCTCGGTGACCAGTTCGCCACAATTGGGGCAAGGGATGGTCGGTGTGACGGCGGTGCGGTTCAGCGGCGGGCGGCCAATCAGCGCGGGTGACGAGCCGTAGTTGTGATCCGCCGTATCATACCCAACCAGGTCAGCAAGCAGGCCCGGCCCGTCGGGCGAGGTGTATTCCCCCGCTGTATAGGGATCGGTGCCGGTGAAATGGAACGCCGAGGCGCTGTCCGGCATCTGGTAAGTCGTATCGCCCCCGGCATACTGGTTGGGATCGTAGGTCGCCGGGGGAGCCGTCACATAGCCTTCATAGCCCGCCGGGGTTTCGGTCGACGGGTTGGGCGGATAGGGGGCAGGCACAGGCGGCGCAGTGGGAGGCGCGGTGAACAACCCACCGAAGGGATCGCCCGCCGCCGGGGGGGCGGGACTGTTGATCTCGGTGGGCATCTGGAACGGCTGGATACCGCGCAGCGACGGGTCGGATGCTCCTGCGCTGGAGGGGGGCTCCCCCCAGGCGGCGGGCGGCGGGGCCGTCTGCGCTGCCGTTGCCCAGGACGGCGCGGCTTCCGAGGGGGCAGGCCCGTAGCCCGACATCCCATCGTAGGGTGCCATCGGCGGCTCCGTATCGGGATCAGGATCGGGCGGAGCCTGGAAGGCTTCGGTACTGCGCAGTGAGTTGACCACGTTCGCCCAGTTGGCGGCGGCCCCGCCGACCATCGGCGGGGGCGGCTCCGGCGCGGCTTCCATCGGGGCATAGTCGTTGGGCTGATCCATCCAGTTCGGCAAGATCGTATCGCTGGCCGCAGGGGCAGCCCCGAAAATACTGCCGGTCGGCGGCAGCGGGGACGCGCTCGGCGGCGGTGCAGAGGCCGCCATATCCCCGCCGGGCTGATCCATCCAGTTCGGTAGGATCGAATCGCTCACGGCGGGCGCATCGCCAAAAATGCTCTCTTGCGGGGGCGGCCAGGCGGCTGGCTGCGGAGTGGGCGACCAGGCGGGCGGTTCGGCTGCTGCCGTGGTGGCGGCCCAGCTAGGCGGCGCAGGCGGCTCCGCAGACGGCGTGGCCCAACTGGGCGGGGCGGGGGCAGGTGGCGCGGCGGCGGGTGGCGCGGGGGCCGCCGGAGGGGGAGCCGCCGCCAGGGGAGTCAATGGCGGCGGGGCGGGCGGTTGCGCCATCTGCTGGTTCAGCAAGTCCAACCCCCGGCGCGCAATATCGTTCGCCGGGTTCAGCACCAGCACATTCTCCAGGCAGATGCGTTGCTCTTCGGGGGTATCCACCGCCCCGCTGAGCCACAGCCACACCTGCTCGTTGCGATCATCCTGCTCCAGGGCGCGTGTCAATAGGGCGCGGGCGGTGGCTTTGTCGCCCCGCCGTAACGCACCTGTGCCCTCCACGATCAGGTGCTGCACATCGGTCTCGTTTGCCATCGCCATTAGCACTCCCTCTTACCGTACCGCATCCACGCCGGAGCTACAGCGTAATATGCCGGGGTTGGACCCGGCATTTCTCGGCGGCAAAAATCGCCATGATTTCGTTGACCGTCTCTTGCAAGCGTCCCGTGCGGTTCACCACCACGTAATCAAACATCGACAGCGTCCGCATCTCTTCGCGGGCAATCCGCACGCGCATTGCCAACGCCGCCTCGTCCTCGGTCTTGCGCCGCCGCAAGCGTTCGGCCTGTTCCTGCATCGAAGGCGGCGCCAGGAAGACAAAGATCGCTTCGGGGATCTTGCTCCGCAGCGTACGCGCCCCCTGCACGTCGGCCTTGATGATCACATCCTGCCCGGCGGCCAATGCCTCCTGCACCTCGCGACGCGGCACCCCATAGGAATGGCCGTAGACCTCGGCGTGTTCCAGGAATTGGTTGTGCCGGAGCAGATCCTGAAACTGAGCAGCGGTGACGAAATTATAATGAACCCCGTGGACCTCACCGTCGCGCCGGGCACGGGTGGTGTAGGTGACCGTATAATAGAAAGGGTAGCCCAACTCGCGGATGCGCTCAATGGTAACATCCTTGCCCACCCCCGACGGTCCCGACAGGACCATCACCAGCGGGGGGGCCGGACGCCGCACATACAGCTCCATTTCGGGCACTTCTTCGTCGCGTACCACCGGCACCACACCATCGGATCCACCGTGCGCCCGCTCCACCTGGCTCACCTCGCTCATTCCCTGTCGGCCCCCTCACCCCGCTTCCTGTCTTCGGCTCCGCATTACGATGCCCCTAGTATAGCGGAAACCCCGGTGCTTGGCAAGCCGGGGGCACGCCGGCACGCCTGGGCGCGAATTATGTATACAACAATACCCCCCGCGACGGATCGCCGCCCCTTGCGCCGGGGGGCCGACCCGCCTATACTGGAGGCAGGAGGGATCCATGTTTTTTGACGCCTTAACTATCGCCGCCGTGCGTGATGAACTGGTGGCCGAGAGCGGCGGAGGCCGGGTGCAGCAGGTACGCGCCGTCGGCCCGCTGGCGATCAGCCTGGAGATCTACGCCCAGCACCGGCGGGCCTATCTGCTCTTCTCGGCCCACCCTCAGAACGCCCGCGTCCACCTGCTCGGCAAACAGCCCAGCCGCGATCCCGGCATCCAGTCGCCGCTGTTGCTCCTGCTACGCAAGTACGTGCGCGGGGCGACGTTGCAGCAGATCGAGCAGCCCGCGTTCGAGCGGGTGCTGATCTTCTCCTTCACCAAGGTGCTGCCCGCCTCGCGCCACGGCGTAGACCTGACCGACGAGCCGGAGGAACTGGACGAGATCGACCCGGCGCTGGAGGCGCGGCTGGCCGAGATCCCGCCCGGCTTCGCCCTGTTTACCACCCGGCTGATTGCCGAGATCATGGGCCGCCACAGCAATCTCATCCTGGTCAACGGTGAGGGCATCGTGCTGGACGCGATCAAGCATATCCCCAGCAGCATCAACCGGGTGCGGATCACCCTGCCCCACCAGCCCTATGTGCCGCCGCCCGCCCAGCGCAAGCTCGATCTGCGGACGATGCAGGCGACCAGCTTCGAGCACGAAATCGCCAGCCTGTCCCCAACGACGGGGCTGTGGCAGGCGCTGGTGGCCCGCTTCAGCGCGGTCAGCCCCCTGCTGGCCCAGGAAGCGGTGTTCCGCGCCGGGGGGGCCGACCGCTCGCCCGTCCGCGATGTCGATCCCGACCGCCTCTATACCGCCCTGCGCGGGCTGCTCGACCTGACCCATGCGCACACCTGGGCACCGTCGGTGGCCTGGGAGGGGCTGGGCGACCGGGACAGCGACACGGATGCGCCGCTAGACGAGGCCGACTCCGATGAGCCGACCGCCGCCGAGGCCGAGCCAACTGCCATCGCCTTCGCTCCCTACCCGCTCACCCACCTGGCCGCCGAGGGGGCCACGCTCGAAGCAGTGGACAGCATTTCGCGGGCGGCAGAGCGGTTCTATACCGCGCTGGAAAAGATTTCCGGCCATGCCCAGTTGCGGGCCGACATTGCCGAGGAGATCGAGGTGCGGCGCAAGACGCTGGCCCGCCGCGTGGCCGCGCTGGAGCGCGAGATGGAGCGCGCTGCCGGGTTCGATCTGCTGCGGCGCAAGGGCGAGATGCTGCTGGGCTTTATGTACAGCCTGGAGCCGGGCCAGCGCCGCCTGGAAATCCCCGAAGAAAGCCTGGTGATCGACCTGGACCCCGACGTGCCGCCGCTGGAGCAGGCCCAGGCCATGTTCCGCGAGTACAGCCGCGCCCGCGCCGCCGTGGCCGGGGTGCCCGCCCGCCTGGGAGCGACCCGCCTGGCGCTGGAATACCTGGAGGAATTGAACACCCACCTGGAACTGGCCGAGGATTTTGCCACGATCAGCCTGATCCGCGAAGAACTGGTCGCCCTGCCCGCCGACCCCGACACGCTGGTGGCCGGGATCGAGCGCCGCGTCCGGGGCGAGGTGGACGAGGACGCAGCGCCCCCGCCGAAGAAGGTCGCCAAAGGCCGGGGCAAGTACGCGCCGAAAAATAACCGCCCGAAGAAAGAGCCGGGCAACCGCACCGCCATCGAACCCCTGCGCGTGACCTCGTCCGACGGTATCCCGATCCTGGTTGGGCGCAGCGCCCGCCAGAACGACGCGATCACCTTCGGCCAGGCCCGCCCCGGCGACCTGTGGCTCCATGCTCGCGGGGTGCCCGGCGCGCACGTCATCGTCCGCGGCGAGGGCCGCACCGTCTCCGAGGCCACGGTGGCCGAAGCCGCCCGCCTGGCCGCCCAGCACAGCAAGGCCCGCCACGACAGCGCCGTTGACGTGATCATCACCGAACGCCGCCACGTCCGCCGCATCCCCGGCGCGCCCCCCGGCCTCGTCACCGTTACCGGCGAACGTGTCCTGCGCGTGCGCCCTGGAGGGGGGGAGTAAGCATACCAGTCAGAAGGTCACAAATGCAGCCAATAGAAGATGTGGCTTTGTTCCGGTGGCGCTTGGCGGAGACCATCGCCTGGTGCGCCCCGCGCTGCTCCCTAGCTGATCGGATCTACAGCCTCCGCACGCCTGCGCTACAACCCGCCGTGTTCACCTCCGTCGATGTGGACTTTGAAGAATTACCGGTTGGAAGAATCTTGGAGATCCCAGCCAAAGTCCAGCCTATTATTGAAGCATTGGCCCAGGAACGTGTCCACCAGCTACACCGCAAAGATGCCTACCCTCCTATATGGGCGGAGGATCTGGCAGGTGGCCGTCTATTATTCTACGATCCGAGCGAAAATCTAGCGGATGGTGCAGCAACCGCAGTGAGCGGCGGATTTTTCAGCTTTAACAACGTCCCTGCCTGGGACACCTGGCTGTGCTTTGTGCAAGACCAGACCGAAAGCGATCAGCGCCTCGCCCGCGTCTATAGCGCCCGCGCCGATCAGCAGGGCGAAAGCACGGTTGAGCCACTCCACAACGAGGCCTTTGGTGTATGCCTGATAAGCTGGATCCCAGCCCAGTTCGTTCCCCTGGTCACTGCTGGTATCAACGTCAATCCTGAACTATGTATCTCCTGGGCGGAGGATCTTGATATACCCCTCACCCGCCAGTTGCAAATGGAAGGGCTGCTCCCCGGCGGCGATCTAGACGCGGCCTACCGTGCAATGGCCGAGGATGAAGAAGGCGAGGCCGCAGCGCTGGAATGGATCGAGGGAACAATCGGCGATAGCGTTTGACGATCTGCCTAGCTGCCCCGTATAATTGTATGTTAGCAGCACGTTATGGGAGTGGGGCAAACACCGTTGCAGAAGGTGAACACATGAGAGAAGACAACCGCGTCGTCATAGAACTCACATTAGACTTACCCGACAGCGTGGCCCGTGAGGCGGAAGCGGGTGGGTTGCTCACGTCCACCGCACTGGAAGCGCTGTTGCGCGCCGAATTGCGCCGCCGCCGCGCTGCACAGTTCTTTGAGGCGGCAGATCAATTAGCCGCACTACCACTCCCACCAATGAGCGAAGCCGAGGTAGAAGAGGAGATCCAGGCAGCGCGGGCGGCGAGACGTGAGGCTCATGCCCGCAGTACTTGATACGAACACCGTTGTTTCGGGGCTACTATGGACCGGGACACCGCGCAACGTGCTGAATGCGGCGCGGAGTCACATCCTGGAATTGTATACCAGCGCCGAACTTCTCGGTGAGCTTGAGGATGTACTTCAACGCCCAAAATTCGCGTAACGATTAGCGCTCAGGGGATGGGCACCGGGTGATCTGGTGGCGGGCTATGCCGCAGTGGCTACTGTTATTGAACCAGCCCTGATCCATTCGGTGGTGCGGGCCGATCCTGACGATGATGCCGTCATCGCCTGCGCGGTGGCCGCCCAAGCCGACGTGATTGTATCGGGCGATAAGCATCTCTTAGATGTGCAGCACTATCAAGATATTCCGATCCTAACCGCTGCCAAGTTGTTGCAGCGTATCGCAGTGTGAAGGCAGTAATCATCCATGTTTGACCGATTAGAATCAATTGAAGAGCGGTTTGCCGAGCTAGACCGGATGTTGGCCGAAGAGTCGGCCAGCGGGGACTACGAGCGGATCACCGAACTGAGCCGGGAGCGCGCCGAGGTCGAAGAGATCGTCGGGGTGTACCGGGCGTACAAGAAGGCGGAAGCCGATCAGACCGAGGCCGAGGCGCTGCTGGACGACCCCGAAATGCGAGAGCTGGCCCAGGAAACGCTGGAGGAGGCGAAAAGCCGCCGGGCGGCGATAGAAACCCAGCTTAAGCAATTGCTGGTGCCCAAAGACCCCTACGACGAGAAGGACGTGATCATCGAGATCCGCGCCGGGGCCGGGGGCGACGAGGCCGCGCTGTTCGCCGCCGAGTTGTACCGCATGTACCTCCATTACGCCGAGCGCCACCGTTGGCGGACCGAACTGGTCTCGACCAGCGACAGCGATCAAAACGGCTTCAAAGAAGTGATCTTTGAAATCAAAGGACGCGGGGCGTATAGCCACTTCAAGTACGAAAGCGGCGTCCACCGGGTGCAGCGCGTGCCCGTCACCGAGTCGGGGGGGCGCATCCACACCTCCACAGCGACGGTGGCGGTGATGCCCGAAGCCGAAGAGGTGGAGCTAGAGATCAGCCCCGCCGACCTGCGGATCGATGTCTACCGCTCCAGCGGGCACGGCGGGCAGAGCGTGAACACCACCGACAGCGCTGTGCGGATCACCCATCTCCCCACCGGGCTGGTCGTCACCTGCCAGGACGAGAAGTCGCAACTGAAGAACCGCAACAAGGCGATGGCCGTCTTGCGCGCCCGGCTGTTCGACATCGAACTGCGCCGCCGCGAGAGCGAGGCCAGCGAGGAGCGCCGCTCGCAGGTGGGCACCGGGGACCGTAGCGAGAAGGTCCGCACTTACAACTTCCCGCAGGACCGGGTGACCGACCACCGGATCAAGCTGACGGTCAGCAACCTGCCCGGCGTGCTGAACGGCAACATTGACGAACTGATCTCCAGCCTGCAATTGGCCGACCAGTCGGAACGGCTGGAGCAGGCGATGGGCGACGACCGCGCCGGGTACAACCGCAACGAGCCGGAGGATGACGACGAGGACGGGGCAGTCGGTGCCCGGCGTAAGTAGCCCCGATGAGAGATACCCCGGCCATGCAGACGGTGAACCGCCGCCGATGACACCCGAATACGAAACCCTCTGGGCGGCAGACGACAGCCGCCATGCCCCCCCGGCGATCCGCTATGTGCTTCAGGCTGCCGCCGACGCACTGAGGGTCGCCGGATCGCCCACGCCGCGCCTTGACGCGGAGGTGCTGCTGGCCCATGTGCTGGGCTGCACCCGCGCACAACTCTATGCCCGGCTCCACGATCCGTGGCCGCAAGGGGTATTGCTCGCCTACGGCGCACTCCTGCGGCGGCGGCTGGCAGGCGAGCCGGTGGCCTACCTCGTCGGGCACAAAGATTTCTACGGGCTGGATCTCGCCGTAGATGGGCGCGTGCTCATCCCCCGCCCCGAAACCGAGGAGCTGGTTGGGCTGGTCCTGGCCGCCCTGCCCCTCAGCGCCGTTGGTCCGTTGGCCGACATCGGCACCGGCAGCGGAGCCATCGCCATCGCCCTGGCCCGCGCCCGGCCCGCCCTGCATGTGGTCGGGGTAGACATGTCGCCCGACGCGCTGACCGTGGCCCGCGCCAACGCCGCCCGCTATAGCCTGGACGGGCGGATCACCTGGCGCGAGGGCGACCTGCTGGCCCCACTGGTCAAGCCGGTCGCCGGGATCGTCGCCAACCTGCCCTACACCGTGCTGGACGAAGTGGAGCCGGGGGTGCGCGAATGGGAGCCGACCCTGGCGCTGGAAGGTGGCGGGGCCGACGGCGCGGCGCTGATCGCCCGCCTGCTGGCCGAGGCTCCCCGCGTGCTCCAACCCGGCGGCTTTATCGCCCTCGAAATCGGCTATAACCAGGCCGAAGCGGTGCGGCAACGGGCCGCCGAAATCTTCCCCTCGGCGGAAGTGCGCGTCCACCAGGACATGGAGGAGCGCGACCGCCTTATCTGGATCCAAACCCCCTATGCCGATTAAACTGATCGCGATGGACGTGGACGGCACCCTCTTTGGTGACGACCTGATCCTGTCCCCGCGCAACCGGGCCGCCATTCAGGCCGCCCAGGCCGGGGGGGTGCAGGTCACCCTCGCCACCGGACGCACCTTCTCGGCCACCCGCGCCCTCGCCGCCACGCTGGGGATCAGCGCGCCCCTGATCTGCTACCAGGGAGCCTGGGTGCGCGACCCTACCGACGGGGCCACCCTGCTGCACGCCACCGTATCGCGGGCCATCGCCACCGAGGTGATCAAGCTGGCCCGCGCCGCTGGCCAGCAGTGCAACGTCTATATTGACGACCAGATTTATGTCGAGCAACTCCAGCCCGAATCGGCCATCTACTTCCACCTGAACCGCCGCGCCCCGCCCACCCCGGTCGCCGATCTGGCCGCCCTGGTCCATGATGCCCCGGAGGAGCCAACCAAGCTGGTCCTGATCCTGCCCACCGAAGCCGAGACCGACGCGACGATCACCGCCCTCCAGACCCACTTTGGCGAGGCGGTGTACATGACCAAGTCGCATCCCAACTTTGCCGAGGTGATCAACCCGCAGGTGAATAAGGGGACGGCCCTGGCGGCGGTAGCGGCGCACTTCCATCTCGCACAGGCCGAGACGATGGCCGTGGGCGACGGGATGAACGACCTGCCTATGCTCCGCTGGGCCGGGTTGGGCGTGGCGATGGGCCAGGCCCACGCCGAGGTGCAGACCGCCGCCGACGTGGTGACCGCCCCGCTGGCCGAGGACGGGCTGGCCCAGGCCATCGAGCGGTATGTGCTGCGGCCTTAATCAGGATCGGTTCTTGCTCTAGGAAGCGTGAATTCGATCACGAGGAGTAACCCGATGCCCAACATGCCCGCCCCCCCCGACCCGACCGCGCCCGCCGATGGTTCCCCATTGGGCAGCCGCGATAATCCCTTTGACTCCGTGATCATCGGCGGCGGCCCTGCCGGGCTGTCTACTGCCGTTTACCTGGGCCGCCTGCGCCGCAGCAGCATGGTCGTGGACGACCACGAAGGCCGCTCGCTCTGGCAGCAGGTGAACCGCAACTACCTGGGCTTCCCCGACGGGATCGAGGCGGCGGAATTACGCAAGCTAGGGCGGCGGCAGGCAGCCAATTACGGTACCCAGTTCTGCAACGGGCAGGTGGAGAACATCGTCCGCCAGGGCAAGCTTTTCTGCGTGCGGATCGTGCCGTCGCTACCGATCAGCGATGAGCCGGAAGAGGGCAGCCAGGAACGCCGCGAGGAAGATGCCGCCGACGCCAGCAAGGTGGGCGAAACCCAGATCGAGGGCCACGCCGAGCTATGGGCCAGCACGTTGGTCTTTGCCTGCGGGGTGCAGGATCACTTCCCCGAATTCCTGGGCCGCGACGAGTGCGTAGGCCGGACCCTCTTCTGGTGCATCATCTGCGACGGCTACGAGGCAATCGATAAGCGGGCCGTGGTGCTGGGCGACGACGAGGAGGCCGCATCGACCGCGCTCCAGTTGCGCCAATTCACCGCCCAGATCACCCTCGTGGCCGGGGAACCGACCTTCAAGCTGCCCCCGGCGCGGCTGGACGACCTCAAAACAGCCGGGATCACCACCGTCACCGGGCGGGTGCAGAATTTGCCTAACGATGACGGCTGCGTCACCGCACTGGAGTTGGAGGGTGGGCAGACGATCCCCATAGATGTGCTCTTCACGGTCCACGAAAAAACGCCCCGCAGCGATCTGGCGCGGGCGCTGGGGGTGAAGTGTGACGAGCAGGGCTATATCGCGGCGGACGACGAACAGAAAACGAAAGTACCAGGTATTTTCGCGGCAGGCGACGTGACCCGCAAGCACAACCACCAGATCAGCAGCGCCGTCCACGAAGGCGGCATGGCCGCCGCCGCCGTCAACTATTATCTCTACGGCGCGCTACAAAAAGAGCAGCACGGGGGATGAGCAGCGAGCAGCGAGCAGGGAGTGACGCGGGGTCAGGGATCAGGGATCAGGGATCAGAAATTACGCATCACGTTTCACGTTTCGCTCATCGCTCATCGCTGAATTCTTCCAGCCCGGCCAGGGGCAGGGTGAAGGTAAAGGTGGTACCCCGACCGGGGCGGCTCTCCACCCAGATGCGGCCCCCGTGTAACTCCACCAGTTGCTTGACGATGGCGAGGCCGAGGCCGGTGCCGCTGCGCGACCGCGCTCCGCCACCCTCGACCTGATAGAAGCGGTCGAACACCCGGGTCAGCGCGTGGATCGGGATGCCCACCCCGGTATCGGTCACCCAGACGCGCAGCATCCCCTCTTCGGCCCCGGCCCCCACCCCGACGCGCCCGCCGGGCGGGGTAAACTTCAGCGCATTCTCCACCAGGTTGGTCAGGATCTGGATCACCCGCTGGCGGTCGCCGCGCACGATGGGCAGGCCCGCCGGGATATCGGCTTCCAGGTAGAGACGGCGCTCGCTGGCCTGGGGGCGCAGCGTTTGCAACACCTGGGCGATCAGTTCGCCCGGCGCGAGGCGTGCCCAGGTGAATTGCAGCCGCCCGGCCTCGATCCGCGAAATGTCGAGCAGATCGTTGATCAGGTGGGTCAGGTGGTCCGACTCCTGGTCGGCCACGCTCAGGCACTCGCGCTGCTGGGGGGTGATCGGCCCCAGTTCTTCCACCAGGATCAGCTTGATGAACCCCTTGATCGAGGTCATCGGCGTGCGCAGTTCGTGCGACACGGTGCTGAGGAAATCGGTCTTAAGCTGGTCCAGCTTCTTCAATTCGGTGATATCGTGGAACACCGCCACCGCGCCCATGATCACGCCGTCGGCCCCCATGATCGGCAAGAGGCTATGTTCCAGGCTCAACGTCTCCTCGCGCTCGATCTGGATCTCGGAGCGGAACACCTGGCCGTTGCTCAACACCCGGTGGAAGCTGTCCTGCAAGGCATCATCGCTGCTGTAGTGGACCACATGGGGCGACTGGCGCAGCAGCCCGAGGAGATTGCACCCGCCGCTGGACGTGAACGGCACGTCGAACAGGTGGTCGGCCACCGGGTTCGCCAGGATCACCCGGCCCACCGAGTCGGTGACGATGATCGCGTCGGTCATGCTTTGGATGGTGGTCAGCAGGGTCGCCTTTTCGGCCCGCAGCCGGTCGAACAGCGCGGCGTTGTACATGGCGTTAGCCGCCAGAGAGGCGAAGACCATCAGCAATTCGGCCTCGGCCACGTTCCAAGCGCGGGGCTGCGCACTGTAGACACACAACCCGCCCTGCACCACGCCCTGGCTGATCAGCGGGACCGAGATCAGCCCGCGATACTCCGGGGCCACCGCCCCGATAAATTCCGCCTGGTGCTCATCCTCGTAAATGTCGGTGATCGCAATCGGCTTGCCCAGCGCGACCACCCGGCCCACGCAGCCAGTGCCCAGCGCGACTCGCGTCTGGCGCACATAGGAATCGGGGAGGCCGACGGCGGCGCGGATGTGGAGCTGGTGGGGCACCTCGCTGGGCACGAAAACCGCGGCCATGTTGGTGCCCAGTAGCGCGCTGGAGTTGCGTAGCACCGTCCGCAACACCTGATCGTAGTCTAGCTGCTCGATGATGGCGCGGGAGGTGTCCTGAAGGACGTTTAACTGGTGCAGCTTTTGCTGGGCGCGCTCATACAGCCGGGCGTTGGCGATGGCCCCGGCGGCTTGCTGGCCGAGCAGGGTGAGCAGGGTCACGTCTTCGTCGATGAAGCTGCGGTCGGTGCGGCGCTCGCCCACGGTCAGCACGCCCAGCAGTTCGTCTTGCCAGAGCAGGGGGATGGCGACCACGCTGTGGACCCCTTCCAGCAGGCCGGTGCCGCTGGTCGCCCCCATGTCCCACGCCTGGTAGTCGCGGACGATCTGGGGGCGGCGCTCCTGGGCGGTGCGCCCGATGAGGCCCTGACCAAGCGGATAGACCTTGCGCTCCAGTTCGACCGTGCGCCGGGCATTATAGATCGCTTCGATCCGCAGGCTTTGCGAGGAGGGGTTCCAGGCGGCAATCGCCCCCATCGACGCTTCCAGCAGATCGACGGCGCGGCGCACCACCGCCTGCAAGACCTCGCGCTGGTTGAGGCTGGCGCTGATCTCGGTGCCGATGGATTGCAGCACGGTCAGCCGTTGCGCCCAGCGCGCCGTCTGGAGGTAGAGTTGGGCGTTGCGCAACGCCACCCCGCCCTGATCGATCAGCAGGCCGACGGCGGCCACGTCCTCATCGTCAAAGGGCTGATCGTCGGGGGCGACCAGCACCAGGACCCCGGTCGCCTCGTGGTCGCTGGTCAGGGCCACCGCCAGGAGGCGGCGCAGGTGGTGTTGCACGGCCAGCCCCTGGAAGCGCGGCGGTAGGCTGGGGTCGGCCAGCAGATCGGGCAGAGCCGCGCCCACCGGATGGGCATTGACCAGCGCGGCGATCAGCGCCGCATCGGTCATCACCGTCTGGGGGCGCAAGTCGCGCAGGAAATCGAGGAACTCGTCGGGCAGATTATGGGAGCAGGTAATTTCGGCCTCCTGCTCCTCGCGGTAGAGGCACAGGGCGGCTCCCCGCGCATTGGTCAGCCGCACCGCCCCGTTCAGCATCAGGTTGTACACCCGCGCCGCGTCGAGGGTGAGCGACAGATCCCGGCCATAACGCGCCAGGAGACGCAACCGGCGGCGGGGAGCGGCCTCAGGCGGGGGCGCAGCGGTGCCCAGGGTGCGTGGTACGCGCTCATCCTCGCTATCGGACAGCAGTGCTACGACCATGCGTTAGTCACAACCCGATCAGGTTGTCTCCTCGTCCTGACGATCCCTGCGCCGATCAATAAAAAAACCGCTACCCCGCTTTTGCTTGGCCGCTTTCTTGACCTGCGCTGCCACCTGCCCCAGGCTGAGGTAGGAGCCAAAATGGCGATGCTCGTTGGTGACCACCCCAATCGAGAGGGTCGGCGGGCCAAAGTGGCGCAGGTGGCCGGTGCGGTCGTGGGCCATGAACCCCTCGCCAAAGCCACTCTGCGCCCAAATAGCGGTCACCAGTTGGTCGAACATGCTCACGGTCTGTTCGCAAATAGGCAACACCTGATCGGGCGTGCTGATCGCCAGGAAGTCGTCGCCCCCGACATGCCCGACGAAATCGGACGGATTGCCCTGCTCCTGCACCGCCTGCTCCACAAGCTTGCCCATCAACTGGATGACCTGATCGCCCCAAGGGAAGCCGCAATAATCGTTGTAGGCTTTGAATTCGTCCAGGTCAAAATAGAGGAGGGCGAAAAGTTGCTGCGGCTCCTGGAGGCGCTGGGTGATCGCCTCCTCGATCAGCATGTTACCCGGCAGGTGGGTCAAGGGGTTGATCTGGCCGCGTTCCGCCGCCTTGCGTAGCTGGACCTTGACCCGCGCCAGCAGTTCCTGCGGCTCGAACGGCTTGACCATGTAGTCATCGCCTGCCTCCAGCCCGGCCAGTTTGCGGTCCAGATCGTCCACGGCGGTGAGGAAAATCACGGGGATGTGGGCACTGCCGGGGTTGGCGCGTAACGCTTTGCACACTTCCAGCCCGATCATATCGGGGAGCATCCAATCGAGGATGATCAGATCGGGGCGATCCTGGGCCACCTGCGAAAGCGCCTGCTTGCCATCGCCCGCCAACCGGACGACGTACTGGCGCGTTTCAAGCGTGGTGCGTACGACGAGTTGTACCGATGGTTCGTCATCCACCACCAAAATGCTAACCATGGGTCGATTCCTTTTCCGAGAGCAGCGCTGGACAATGGGCCAGCTTGCCGCTTTAGGATAGCACAATATCGGGGGACCCGTCAAGCAGCGGGTCCCCCGCCGATCAGGGAGTGGCGACGCGGGCACGGCCATGCGCCCGCAACCAGCGTTCGCGCTCGGTGCGGGCCACGGCGGGGTCGCTGATTTGATAACGGGCCAGGAAGGCCGCCTTGCGCTCGGCAAAGGTGCCGTCGAGGATGGCGGCGCGGATCGTCTCGGTCAAACGGATCAGGAAGCGCACGTTGTGGATGCTGTTCAGCCGGTAGGCCAGCAATTCTTTGGCCCGGAACAGGTGATGCAGGTAGCCGAGCGAGAAGTTGCGGCAGGTGTAACAATCGCAGTCGGGTTCAATCGGCTCCTGGCTGTGGGCATAGCGCGAGCTTTTGATCGGGATGCGCCCGTCACGGGTCAGGAGCGCGCCGTTGCGGGCCACGCGGGTGGGCAGCACGCAATCAAACATGTCGATGCCCCGCGCCACGCCCTCCCACAGATCCTCCGGCGAGCCGACCCCCATCAGGTAGCGGGGGCGGTCGGC
>JBBSEL010000015.1:0-15268 GCA_038239755.1 Chloroflexia bacterium
AGATAGGCCCGGTAGCCGGCCAGGTCGGCGGACGCGGTAGCGCTGAGGCGGCGCTGCAGCCGGCGGAGGATCGTCGCTGGCTTGTAGGCGCGGAAATCGATCCCCCGTTGCGCCTGCACCTGGTCCAGCAGCCGGTCCAGCTCGGGCGCGGCGTCGGGCTGCGGCGGCACCGGGATGCCGGCGAGCAAGTCGCCCAGGATCGGTCCGATGCGCGGCAGATCGGCGACGATGTCGACCGTGTCGGGGGCCAGCGACTCGGGCATGCCGGGATAGGCGGCGGTGCGGGGGTTTTGGATCACGACCGTGCCGCCCGTGGTATGCACCGCCCACGCCCCCCGCGTGCCGTCCGAGCCGGTGCCGGTCAAAATGACGGCGATCAATTGCTCACCATAGACCGCCGCGGCACTCATGAGCAGCAAATCGATCGAGGGCTTGGGACGGCCCGCGATGTGCGGCAGCGCGGTCAGATCGTGGTCGGTGATTTCCACATGGTGATTGGGCGGGACCACGTAGATGGTGCCCGCCTGGAGGGGGGTCTGGTCGGTCACGGTCACCACGGGTAGGGACGTGCGGCGAGCCAGGATCGCCTCCAGATGGCTGGGCCGGGTGGGATCGAGGTGTTGGGCCACGATCAGCGGGGCGGGGAAGGTGGGCGGCAAAGTCGCCACCAGCGTCGAGAGCGCTTCGATCCCCCCGGCTGAGGAGCCGATAACGACCAGTTGCAGGAGCACCGGTTCAGTCGACATGTCGTACCTGGCCTTTGATGAATCCCGGGGGAACCGCACCCCTACCGCGACCCTAGAACCCTGATCACCCCGTCGCCGCCGCGTCGTTGGCCGGAGGCTCGCTCAGCAGGAGGCGGCGCAGCAGGTCGGCCGGTTGTGTTGCAAAAACTCAGGGTATTCCTCGCCCGGCGAGTTTGGGCGCGCAGCGGCCGGCTGGGTTGGAGGTTAGGCGGCCAGGCCAAAGGCCGCTTCAAGGAAGCGGTTTTGACGGCGCATATCCCCTTTGGTGGTCCCCTGCACTTGCCCCTTGCGTCGTTGGTTCATCGCCGCGTACCCCTGTAACGTTCGCCAGGCCGTCTGATCCGACCAAAACCCCAGGCCCGGTTTCACCCGCCGCGTGATGAAGCGGTGGTCCTGTTCAATCACGTGATTGAGGTATTTCACCGGCCGCCATTGACATTCCGGCGCGAGCGTGCCTTCCGCTTGCAGCGCGGCTAGGGCGGGCGGATCCGCCGCGTTCCCGTCGACGTTAATCACGCGCGGCATCACGGTATGCGCGCCCCCCAGCGCTTTGCGGAAGAAATATTCCGCCGCCGGGGCGTGGCGCTGGGGACTGAGCACAAACTCCAGCGTAGTGCCGGCGGAATCCACGGCCCGCTACAGGTCGGCCCACTCCCCGCGCACCGTGCTAGAGGTTTCGTCGACGCGCCAGGAATCGTTGGTCGGTTGCCGGTGAGCGCGCACCCGGCGTTCCACCGCGGGAGCATAGCGCTGGACCCAGCGCTAGATGGTGGTATGATCGACCAGTAGGCCGCGCTCGGCCAGCATCTCTTCCCGGTCGCGGTACGAGAGCGAGTAGTGCAAGTACCAGCGCACGCACAGCAGGATGATGGCTCCTTCAAAATGCCGCCACTTGAAGGGGTTCGGCGGGTCCATGTAGGCTCCTCCGCTATCGTTGTTACATCCGCCCGCCTACTCTAACAGACTCGCTCACTTTTTGCAACACAACCGCCGTAGGCACCCATGAGCAACGATTTGAAACTGCGCTGCATAGCACGATAGCGGCAACCCCTTGACAGCAGTGCTATACTAAAGCCAACTTGATAGGGCTTCGCGAGGGGTAAGTGCAGGGTCGGCCCCCTTCTCCATCAAGAGCGAAACTCGTGATTGACGCTCCTTAATACATTTGGCGGCCGGATTGCGGCCGAGAGCGGCACCTGCTCTCCTGCATAGCAGGACGGCAATTGGACATACGGACAAGACGTACGAACGGAGTAAGCCCGATGAATCTCAAGCTTAGCGCACCAACCGTGTTGATTTGGGGTCTGGCCGTTATCCTGGGGGTGCTAGGCATTCTAGCCAATCTAGTGGTCATCCCGGTCCTGTCGCCACTGGCCTTCTGGATGGTGGCCTTAGCGTTCGTCCTTCTGGCCGTCGCCACGATGATTAAAGGCATGTAGCACGTCCTACATCACCCGGCAAATTTGTGCCCCCATAAAAGGGGGCGATCCCTGTCGCGCCGCCACGCGGGGATATAATAGAGTCGATGCACAATTAGCCTTGGCGGTCTGCCAGCGCTGGGTCTGCACATTCACCAAGCCACAAATGGTACACATGATCGCGGTGTACACCGTATGGGCACAGCGAAAGCGCGTCGCGAGGATGGCCCAGTTTTTGGCCCAGCCAATACAATGCTCCACGCGCACCCGCAGCGCACCCAGTACCCGGTTGAAGGCTTTCTGCTCCGCCGTCAACTCCCCGCCTTTGGGGTTTTTGAACGGTACTGTCAAGTTAACCAAAATTAGGCTCGTCTTTGAGGGCAAAGTGGGGAACCCACCCGATTTGCCAGGCCGAAATTGGTCAATCATCGCCCTAATCGGGGGAAATTGAGGCGAAAGTGGGGGGGATTTTTCGGCCGATTCGTTAACTTGACAGTACCTCGCCGTGAACTCGTGCGGTGCGGGGCCCGGCAATCTCGCAACCTGACGTCTCAAGTTGACAATACCGTGTTAAGTGGTTCTTTCCTCAGCCCGGCGCGTCCAGCGGCTGAACCACAACCTCATCCGCGCCCATACGACCCTCTTCGCAGATAAGCGCGACTCCGCCCCCAGGGAGGCTTCCCGCCGAGTCGTTAGCCTCCAACAGTAGCTTGTTATCGACCCAACCCTTTAAGTTTGTTCCCGCTACTGCGAGCTTCAGGCGGTAGCTTCCGCCCGGCTGCCAGGCGAATCTGGCGCTCGCCAGCGCTACAATTCCGCCCGACGCTTTGACCAATCGCAGCGTACCATCATCACAAAGCAGCAGGCCATAGTAACGACACATGCCCTGCACCCGCACGCCGATGCCCGCGGCCTTAGCCAGGTGTGGCATTATCACGGCGCTCAGGTGATAGTCAGTCCACTCGCGGGTGCCCTGGATGATCAGCCCGGTGCCGCTGTTCTGGATCAAGCGATACGGCTCCGGCCCCGCGGTCTCTAACTGATCGACGCCATCGACCCAGGCCCGGCGCCACATGATACCAGGGCCAGCAGGGCGGTTCAGGGCCAGATCAGGTGGCCCGCTCCAGGTGAGGTAGTCGAGAAATACGCTGCCGTCGGCCCGCCGGTCCGCACTCACTTCGACGCCCGTCTCAGCGATCGGCGCGCCCGCGATGCCTTCCAGCCGCCAGGTTAGCTCACACCGGCTTCCCGGTGCGATAACTTCCTGTGGACCATACAACCGCTGGAGTTGATCGCTAGGGTCATAGACCCGCGCGTAGAGGCGACAGGTCACCGACTCCGTATTGGTTGCGGCAGCTTCCAAGCCAGCCACTAGCGTCTGACCGGCATACAGAGTTGGCGACGCCACGAAGTTGTAACCGGGCATTGCCGCTGCCGCTGGTGGGATGAAGGTGGTAGTGGCGGCGCGCGCAAACCGGCCAGGCGCGAGGTGGTGATAATGCAAGGCAAGACAGCGCTGCCCCTGCTGGCTGTGGCCGGCTACATTCTCCAGCAATAGCGTATCACGCGAGTCAAAGCTCGCCTCGACCGCAAAACCCTGTAGCGAGCCGGGAAGATCCCAGTGAAACCGGGCACCCGCCTTCGGCGTAACGGGTTCCTCCCCGGCCAACGACCGGGCGAGGTTCACGATATGGTATGTCTCGGTGACCGCATCGCTGATCGCCCGGCCCCCATCGGCGCTGGGCAGATAGATACGATCGGCGACCGGCCCCCGCCAGTCCGGTCCGGCGTCGATCCCAGCCAGGCCGTTTTTGATGCCCAGCAGGCAACCAACATTGCCCGAATTACAGTCGGTGTCCCAGCCACACGTGTTGACGATCATCAGCGAGCGCTGAAAATCGTCCATCCCGTAAAGCAGAGCCAGCACGATCAAGGCGTGGTTGGGCACAATATGGCAGTTACCGCCGAACGTATCATAGCCGTAACGGGCGGCAATAGCCTCGCGCGTCGCCTGCCAACTCGGCTCCCTGGCGTGCCAGTTGCGAATGTCAGCGATGAGCCGGTAGATCGTCGAGTCGCGCGGGATCAGCGTGACGGCGGTGTCGATCAGCCGTGCCAGGTCGGACTCGACAAAAGCCTGCGCCTCCAGGGCCGCCACCACCTGTGCGCCGTAGATCGCTTCGCCGTCATGGCTGACACTGGCGGCGCGGCGAGCCAAGTCCGCCGCAAGCTCCGGATCGCCCGGAGCGACCATGGCCCAGCCATCGATAAAGATCTGCGCGCCAATCTGCTCGGCCACCTGCTTGGTGTTGAGCGCCATCGAGCCGCTGCGCGGCGCTGGTACGCCTGCTTTCAAGCGTAAGTAGGCGGTATGCTCGGTCGAATTGCCCAGCCCCCCCCACCAGAGTATCGTGCGCCCCTCGATAATGTAATTCAGCCAGGTTGCGCCAATCTGCGCGGGCGTCAGGTTGCGGCTATTGCCGTGATCCGGCAAGGCCCGCAGAAAGGTGAACGTGCCTGACAGGTCGTCGTCCGTCACGACAAGCGGCATCCCCAACCGCTCATGCACATAGTAGTTTATCGGCCCCAGCTCGGCCATTATTCGCTCGTAGCTCGCGCCCTCGAACGGCCTGCCCAGGTAAACGCCGATCATTTTGCCCAGGACACCGGCGTAGACCCGCTCGGTGTAGTCTGCGGGGAGTAACATTAGGGACTCCTAAACTACTTAACCAACCGGTTGCCCACCGTGATCGCTGGATGAAGCCCGCCGCTCCAAATGAGAAGCGCCTGGTGTGAGCGCGCTGTGCTCACACCAGGCAGGCAAAGGGTGTAATCCCCGATTTGCCTGTTACTTGGGCTTGATCGTGGTCATCAGGATCAATTGTTCAGGCGTGTTCTGGCCGAACCATGAGCCGACAGCGTACGGATCATCCTTGGTCGGAAAGCCTGTGAAGTGCTTCGTGTTGTACTCGTACCACTCCGGTCCGGGGAACAGCGGGATGGCCGGGGCTTCGGTGGCGAAGGCTTGCTGAAGCTGGGCGGCGATGTCTTTCTGCTGTGCTGCGTCTGACGTCGCAGCGAATTGATTAAGCAACTCGTCGGCCTTCTTGCTGACGTAACGCTGCCAGTTCTCGCCCGCAGTCGTGCCGGTAGGCTGGTAGGACCGTTGCGACATCTGACCACGATAGAAGTTGAACGGCGTGGCACCGCCGGAACTCCAGCCAATCGACAGGTCGAAGTCGCCTTTCGTGACCTTGTCGAACCATGTGCTGAAATCATAGGGCTTGGCCGATGCGGTGATCCCGATGGCTTTGAGATTCTGGGCCATGATCTGGCAGGCCGAGACCCAGTCAGACCAGCCGGTCACCACGTTGATATCGTAAGTCAAGGGTTTACTGTCGGCACCGACGCGCACGCCATCGGCACCTTTGGTCAGGCCCGCCGCATCGAGCAGTTGGTTCGCCTTGTTGATATCCTGTGTCGTCCAGTTGTCGCCGAGTTTGGAGAGATCTTGCAGCTTGAAGTTTGGGTAAGCGTCGCTCAGGCCGGTCACGTCGGCGGGCTTGGTGTAGCTGTACTCCGCAACGTTGGCGATCTGGTTGCGGTCGATCGCCAGGCTGATGGCTTTGCGGACGTTGACGTCGTCAAACGGCTTCCTGGTGGTATTGGCGTAGAGCATCACCGTTGCGCCAACCGGCGGGAACCAGTAGCCATGGTTGGCCGGGTCTTTGGAGACGAAGACCTTGTCGATGTCGGGGATAAAGTTGGAGGCAATGTCATTTTCGCCGTTGACCGTTGCGAGCATCATCGGGTCGTTGCTGGGGTAGGCTGGCTGGCGCAAACCCTGGATGTACGGCTTTCCGGGCTGCCAGTAATTCGGGTTCTTGTCCAGTTCGAAAATCTGCGGCTGGAAAACCTTCACCTCGGTGAAGGGGCCGGTACCGACCGGATTCTCATTAGTGAACTTCACCGGGTCCGGCACATCTTTCCAGACATGCTCGGGCACGATGCTCTGGTTCATGATGTCGTACAGGCCGGGGGTGAAAACCTGTTTGAAGTTGAAGACGACAGTGGTAGAGTCGGGCGCGGTTACCGTGTCGATGTACGCGGTGGCACCGGTCATAGCCTGGCTGCCTGGACCCTGCAAACCGGCGATCTTCTTGAACAGGTTGAAAGTAAAGGCCACATCGCCAGCACTGAACGCCTGGCCGTCCGACCACTTCACGTCGTCGCGCACGGTGGCGGTGAGCGTCTTGTTGTCCGCGCTAAACGCGTACTTGGTCGCCAGCCACGGGACCAACACGCCCTTGACGACATTGTAGATCATCAGCGGCTCGTAGATACCGTTGACGGTTGGAAAGCGATTGTCGGCGGCAAACGGGTTGAAGTTGCGTATCCAGGTGGCTTGCTGCTGCACCGAAACGGTCATGATGCCGTTGTTGTCGGTGGTGCCCGGTTGGGTTGGCTGGTCCACCGGCGCGGTGGTGGCGGCGGCTGGTGCGGCGGTGGTAGCGGTAGGCACGGCTATCGTGGTCGGCGTAGACACCGTTGCCCCGCCGCAAGCACTAAGCAGCAGTGACACGGTGACACACAACGGCAGGAGCAAACGCAGCCTGGACGAGTATCCCCCTTGGATCAGTTTCATCTTTAAATCTCCTTAGTCAAATCATCGGGCGATCAGGAGCAACGCGACCGCATCATGACATCAATTTGATGGGGCTGTCGCTGGTCCCTGGTTACTTGGAGCATGTGGTACACGCTTGACCCGCTGCTGAACGCTAGCACATAGATCGTCCCCTGTTCTGCTGCACGCACAGCGCTACTGTTTCTGATAAGCCAATCATTTGTTTATGGCGGGTGGGCGGTGGGGCTGCCACGGTGGTCGCCACCCCACCCCCACCGCAGAGCAACCCGAGTGCTCGGCAGATGTGCTAGAACGCTCCGGGGTTGATTACCATCAGCGGAACGTACTTGATCTCCTCATGATTCTCGCTCAGCAAATGACCCTCGGCGTCGTGCAGTTCCAGAATCAACCGGTAGTCGCCGGGTGTTAGTTTCGCCGTACTGGCCTGGAGCATCTCGCGGAATCGTGGGTCGGCGACCTCGCCTGTGCCCTCCAGGGTTTCGAGCCTGCTGGTCCGCGCAACGATGCCATCGGCGGGTACGTCGAGGTGCCATTCGGTAAGTTTGCTGCGCTGCGCGTCCTTTTCGATCCATATTGTGGCGACGGCGGCAGGGAACGGGGTGTCCAGATCGTTGACGACGGTCAAGCCGTCGATGTTAGATATGCCGACACCGTCGGCTTCGAGAATCGGGCGGTACGACCCGCTCTGGCGGTGGATCATGATCAGCACGGGCTGGCAGGCGATCCGCAATGCTTCGTAGCCGAGCTTGGGGCGGCGATAGTAGTCCACCACCGACCAGGTAATGCTGGGCCAGGCATCCATGAACATGAACTGGAAAAAGCCGGTCATCCGGCTGTACTTGTTGGCCCGGTAGGTTTCCATCGCCAGCTTAAGCAGTTCATACTGATAGCGCTGCGAATTAGCGACGAACTCCTCGATGCTCGCGCCCCGGTCGATGCGGGCGACGTTAAAGGTCTGGTCATACTGAAAATCGTGGTAGGCCCATTTCGCCCAGTGCTCAGGGGTGGTCGGCCAGATCTCGTCCGGGTCGAACATCTCGCGCATCGTTTCCATGTTCGGCAACGCCTGCGCGCCGAACTCGGTGTTGAACGGGGCGGCTGGCACCATGATGTACTCGTCCTTGGTGCCTCCGTACCAGCCGTTGTACGTGTGTTGATCAAAGCCCGCTGCCGGAACCACCAGCCGCGTGCTGTCTTCCTCCCGCGCCACGGCGGCCAGGATCGGCGTCAGCGTGAGGGTATTCCAGACCGGCTCGTTCTGACAGGCCCAGACGATGATGCTGGGATGGTTGTAGAGCAGGCGGATGAAATCGCGGATCTGCTCGGCGGCGTTGGCCTTGAAATCGTCGGTGTCGTGGTAGGCCCACTGCAAGGCGAAGTCATTCCAGATGAGCAGACCGGCCTCGTCGCACGCGTCATAGAACTCCGGGCGGTTCACATGCACGCAAACCCGCACGGCGTTCAAGTTGGCATCGCGCATCAGCTGAATGTCGCGGGCGATCATCGCCTGGTCATACTCCGCCAGCCACATGGTCGGGACGACATTGGTGCCGCGCAGGAAAATCTGCCTGCCGTTCAGGAAGAAACGCCACCCGTCGCGCACTTCAATCGACCGGATGCCAAAGCGGTCGCGGCATTGTACAACCTGCTCCGCGCCGATTTCGACGCTGGCTGTGAAGCTGTAGAGGTTTGGTTTACCATGATCCCAGGTTGACCAGAGTTGCGGATCGGGGATCGTTTTGGTCAGGCTGATCAACTGTTCGCCCGGCTTGAGACGCACCTGCCGCTGGAGCTGGAATGTCTGGTCGGTGGCTGCGAAGTTGGCGGGACCGAGGTCAAGGGTGATCGTGGCGTCGGCGCGCGGGCCGAGATTCTCGATCCACAGGTTGAAAGTAACCGTCGCCACCCCGGCGGTAAGTACCGGCATCGCCTGGGCGCGCCGGATGCGCACTTTGTGTGCGGCGACCAGTTGGACGCTGTTCCAGATCCCGCCCGATCCCCGATCCTGCCCATGCTGCTGGCTGGTACCGCCGGGGCGCGCGTCCCAGTGTGACAGGACGCCCTTGATCACACGCTTCTTGAACGGCCAACCGTCCGGCCCCGGCGTCTCGAATGGGGCATCCACGCGGACGATCAGCTCGTTTTGGCCCACGCGCACCAGATCGTTGACTTGGAACTCGAATGGCTGGAAATAGCCCTCGTGTCCCCCGGCATATCCGCCGTTCAGCCAGACATCGGCAAAGTAATCCACGGCAAGGAAGCGCAACCAAAGCGCGGAGTCGCTCCAGCCGGGCGGTAGATCGAACGAGCGTCGAAACCAGACGACGCCGTTGTAGTTGTGCAGACCCCCCAACTCCCAGTTGTTGGGGAGCCGCATCGTTTGCCATCCGGACTCCGGCAGCGTGGCCGGATCATGGGTGCCCGCAGCGTCGGGCAGGTACGACCATTCGCCATCGAGTTCCAGAACTCTCTCCAACCTCTTAACCTCCTGATGCTACGGGTGACAGGTGGTCCGTGATCCGTGACCAAGCGAGTTTCATTCGATCACGGTCTGTTGCAAGGCTGCGCGATGGGCGGCGGATAGGGGGATGCCGGCGAGTTGCAGGGCAAGGATCCCGGCGCCGAGCACCGGCGGCAACTCGGCTCGCTGGCAGCGGCTCTGCGGCAGGCGTTGTTGGATGGCGCCGCGCAGCGTTTGTGCAAAATGGGGATCGCCTTGCACCAGGCCACCCACCAGCGCGACTTCGCAAGTGCCGCTAAAGCCGAGGTGCCCCGCCACGGCGCGGACGCAGTCGGCCAGATCAGCACACGCCTGGCCGATCAGCGCCTTCGCCTGACCGTCGCCGGTGCCCGCAGCTTCCAGCACCAGCGGACCCAGCGCGGCGATCTCGCTACGGGCCATATTATCCACATAGAGCCGGTGCATGATATCATTCATATCCGCCAGACCGAGTGTGGTTAGTATATCCGCTTGCAGCCGCGTGGCTTCGCCGCGACCATCGTAGGCGCGCACTGCGCTGATGAGCGCCTGAAGTCCGAGCCAGTAGCCGCTGCCTTCATCGCCGATCCGGCTGCCCCAGCCGCCGGATCGCCAGTTTTCACCTGCGGCGTTCAAGCCGTAGCACGACGAGCCGGTGCCAGCGATCAAGACAATACCGGGCCTGCCGCTCAGACCCCCCGCGAGGGCGATACGGCAGTCGTGATCGATGCCGATCCGCTCAGGCACCGCCAGGCGTAGATCGGCGGCGATGGTGTGCCCGGCGGCACGATCACGCGCCGACACCACCCCGGCCAGCCCCAGAAAGGCCGCACTAAACGGGGCCTCGTCCAGGCCGCCGCGCCGGCGCGCCACCGCAACGGCCTGCGCGATATTGGCGCGGGCCTGATCGAGGCCGATGTCGTCGTAGTTGGAAGGGCCGCCGAGGCCGGTGGCGCACACCTGGCCCCCCTCGTCGAGGATCGCCGCCTGCGTTTTGGTCCCGCCCCCGTCAACGCCCAGCACAAAGTGACTCATACCACCTCCCCGACCAGCTTGCCAGCGGTTTCACAAACGCCTTGATCACCTGTGCGGGCGTGCCCCCCTCATTAATCAAGCGGTAGCTGCCGGCAGCGGCGGGCACGACAAACGTTTCGGCGTAGTTGAAGCGTTGCCGCAGCCCCTGCGCGGTCTCCAAGATCACCGCTTCGCCTTCTACCAGGCTCATAACCTGGCACGAGCCATCGGTCGTCACCGCGATCTCGCGGGCGAACTCCAGCCGCTGCACGTCATAAAAATGGTCGCGATGGGTCGGCTGGTGCAGGATGCGCCAGCTGTCCCCGCTGGTGATTACCTGTGGCCCCGAAACCAGTTCCTCGCGCACGCGGTCGCCCTTGCGCTCGAAGCAGAGGTTTTCGAAAGCCCGCGCAATGTTCAGCGGGCGCAGATGACCTTCCAGGTCGCGCCGGACCCAGTCATACATTTTGAAGGTGAAGATATAGGGGGTGGCGCTGATCTCCAGCACCACGTTATCGGTGCCGGAGCAGTGGATCGTGCCATGCGGGATCAGGAAAAGGTCGTGTTTGTGGGCAGGTTCGTTGTTGACGAAGCGATCTACGTCAATGGCCGCGCCCGTCGCCAGGCTGCGCTCAAGTTCGGCGCGGAAGGTAGCAGGGTCGATGTCGTCGCGGAAGCCGAGATATACGCGTGCCCCTGGCTTAGCGTCGAGAATGTAATAGGTTTCGTCCTGCGTGAAGTTTTCGCCAAAATGGGCGCGGGTATATTCGGGGCGCGGGTGGCACTGCACCGAGAGGTTGCCCCCAGCGAAGGTATCGAGAAAGTCGAAGCGAATCGGGAAGTCGTAGCCGAAGCACGGAGCCGACTCGCCCAGCACCGCCCGGTGCTCCTGGAACATCAGGAAATCGAACGATACTTCCAGCAGCGCGCTACTACTACGGAAAGCGAGGCCATTTTCGGGCACGATAAGCTCGAACGACCAGGCGTAGTTCGGCGCGTCCTGGGGGAGGTCGGGAATATGGTCCTTGATCCACTGGCCGCCCCACGGTCCTGGCTCGAACCAGGGCCGCGCGCGGAAGTAGTTGTGGCTCATCTCGTGCAGCCCCTGGCGCAGAGTCTCGCCGCGCATAACCGCTGGCTCGTCAGGGCGTTGCGTGTCCACGATCAGATCGATACGCGGCAGCAGGGAGGCCTTGTGGCGGTTCAGGGCGACCCAATCAACAAAATAGAAGCGCTTGTACATCCGGCTCATACCCGCCGGGCGGTGCGCCCCCAGGTTGGCAATGCTGCCAGCGCGGGCGCGGAACTGGATCTCGTTCTTGGGCACGTCAGCATAAACCAGCAAGCCGTCCCAGCCAGCCAGTGCTGCGCCGGTGCCATACAGGATGCTGAGGGAGGCGTGATCGTCAGGCACCAGCGCAGCCAGTTTGTCGGCGGTGAAGAAATCGCGCAGTTCACCACCGAAACGCGTGCCGAACAACGGGTCGTCGCCCCCAAGGAACGGATCGATCAACTCGTCGATTTGCGTTTCCGCGCGCAACGCGCCGTCCACTGTGGTCCAGGCGGCATCAATACCCCGCTCACGCAGAGCGGCATCCAATTGTTCGCGCAGGCCGTCCCACAGCACGCCGCCATAACCATCGATGATCACACGCCGCTGCCCGGCCAGGTGGTCGGCCAGCGCGCCATAGCCCAGCGCTATCATACCGGGCGCGAGCGGGAAGCCCGGGTAGACATCGTAGTGACCCGGTTCGGTTGGCGTGTGATGGGCGGGGGCCAGGCTCTGCGTGGTCTTGCGCCATGCCTGCGGTGTCGTCATCCCTACTCCCCCTGCTCCGGGCGTCGGTAATCGTCGTCATAGCGCGTAATATCGTCCTGCTGCCAATTGCCGAAGGCGACCTCCAGCACGCGCACAACACCGGACTGGCTGCTCAGGCGGTGCTTGGTCGCAGCCGGAATCCAGATTTCATCGCCTGGGGCCGGATAGATCAGTTCCTCGCCCACCTGCACCACAGCGCCCGCGTCGAGCACGATCCATAGCTCGGCGCGCCCGGTGTGCGACTGTAAGCTCAAGCGTTGTTCGGACTGAACCTGCATTAAGCTGACGGTAACATCCTGATTGTGCGCGTACTGCTTGAACGATCCCCAGGGCCGCTGCACGAATGCCACGTCCGGTTGGCGGGCGGGGATAGGTTTGGTCACATATTCGGACATCAGCAGTTGATCCTTCCTGGTATCTTTAAGAGCTGGCTCGCCAGCCTGTCTGGCGGCGCGCGGCAAGATAGGACTGGCGCGCCATGCGTTCAGGCCGCCCATTTTGTTCGAGGACGACATCCTGAAAGTTGCGATCGGCAAACGCACCGTAGTCGTGCCCGGCTTGGGCCGGATAAATGCCCAGGTAGACCAGTGGCACGCTGCCGGTGTTGATCGTGCGATGGGCCACATAGCCGGGAACGTAGACGACGCCCTGCGGCACCAGGGGCAGCATCTTCGTTTCGCCGGTACGCTCATCTTCAAGCAGCATCATGCCCTCGCCACTCACACCGAGATAGACTTCGGCAGCCTCTCGCCAGGTATGAAGATGGCCTTTGGTCTGGTAGTACTCGTCGCCAATGCGACCGGGCTGGACGATCCCGACCCCATAATGCAGATCGCCAGCGCCCTGCGCTGGCTCCACGCTGGCGACCGAGTAGACAATGGGATCACCTTGCTCCAGGACGGCGGTGTAAGCCTCAGAGTCCGCAAAGACGCCTGCCAGGCTGCTTAAGCGCCGCTCGACCGCTGGGAATCCTTCCAACACGCCTGTTATGTTAAAAATTGTAAAATCCGTCGAACGGTTCATAGTAGCAAGCAGCCTTCCGTGAGAGATTATGTAACGATTATAGCACCTTTGTGCACATATGTCAACAGTTAATCTCACATAATCTCACATCAATATAGGTTAATATCCCAAACACTAACAATGCAGCGGTTGATATGTTAGAATAGTGGTGCTAGAGTTGTGTCGCGATGCGATGGTCAGCAAGGTGGCCTGGCTGCCGTTAGCGGAAAGTATTAGAAGATGATCGGCACGCACAATCCGTTCTAAGCATTAGGCACACGGGGTGTTATCTGCTGGCGTGGGCCAGTTGCAGAGGTGAGAGGTATGTTACCAGCACAGCGGCGGGAAGGGATTCTGCGCGAGGTTCAGGCGCAGGGGATGAGTAGCATCGCGCACTTGAGCCAGAAATATGGTGTTTCCGAGATGACGATCCGGCGCGATTTGCAAGCCTTGGAGGATGAAGGTCACCTGAAGCGCACCCATGGCGGGGCACTCCGCCAGAGCGAACCATTGATCGAGCCGCGCTATGCCTCCAAACAAGAGTTGAACGCGGCGCGCAAGGCGGCAATCTCGGGCTACGCCGCCGCTAATCTGGTCGGCGCGGGTGACATCATTATTCTGGAGGGCGGTACCACCGTGACCGCGATGGTACGGTATTTAGCCGGTAAGCCAGGCTTGACTATCATCACAAACGGCCTGTATACATCCAACGAACTGGTGCGTCTGATGCCAGATACCATCGTGATTTGCTCCGGCGGGATGCTGCGCGACGGCTCGTTCACTTTCGTCGGCCCTTCGGCGGAACGCTTCTTCGGCGAAGTTCACGCACACAAGATCTTCTTATCGGCCAGCGGCCTCGACCCGGAAGCTGGCTGCACCGACCCAAGCATGAGTGAAACGCAGGTGAAAAAGGCGATGATGCGATCGGCGGCGCAGATTATCGTGCTGCTAGATTCGAGCAAGTTCGGCGTCATCTCGCTGACCACCGTCGTCCGCGTGGAAGAGATCGACGTGCTGGTCACCGACGATGCTGCTCCCGTATCGATAGTAGCGGCACTGCGGGAGCGCGGTGTCGACGTGCGTGTAGTAGCTGTTTAACCTGCTCCCTCGTCTGGTGGGTAGCTGGGAGCAAAGTACCGGCTAGGGGACTCCGCGCGTTCCTCCGCTTCCTCCGGGGTACGGCCCCGGTTCACACTATCTTGCAACACCTGTGCGCGGCGCTCCTCAACCACATCGGAGCAGCGCTTCAGGAAGAGCATCCCGAAGATGTACTCTTTGAACTCGGAGGCGTCCATTTTGCCGCGCAGAATATCCGCCGCCGCAAACAGAGGCCGCTCCAACTGGGGCAGGGTTAGTTTATTCATCGTGGGGAGAAAGGTTGTCTGTGTCGCTTGATCGTGTCGCATCGTCGCATCACTATGATCGGTCACGGTGGTCGGAGTCCATCTCCATCCTGGCAGATGGGCAATCAGAAGTATCGCTTCCCACTCTCGGTGACATAGCTCCGAACACAAACGATGATGCGGTCACCAGGTACCTTTCACGGTATTGTCAACTTGAAGCGCCAGATCGCTGGCTTGCGGCACCTGTGTATAATACGTGCATGACTACATCCTCTGCTGCTTCGTACAAAGGCCATCGGTTCCCGGCCGAGATTATCGCTCATGCGGTGTGGCGCTCCTTCCGCTTTCCCTTGAATTATCGGCAGGTCGAGAAGATCCTGGCGGCGCGCGGGATCGTCGTCAGTTACGAAGCGATTCGGAAATGGGGGCGCAAGTTCGGTCAGACTTACGCCAACGCCCTGCACCGCCGGCGTCCGCAGACGGGGGACAAATGGCACTTGGATTTGCGACACGAAGTTGCATCAAATGAGTGGTCTGGGAGGCGCGTCATGCCCGACAGACTCCGGTTAGTGTCCGAGACCGGTGCTCCATTCCGATGTGCGTTCCTGGTCACGGGAGGGTGCGCAGCTCGGCGTAATGCCTAAGGAAGTAGCCGCCACCGCGGCCAAACCGGGCTAGAGCAAGCTTGGACGGGTGAACGTCAGTGAACTCTTGTTGAGGCTCCGTTAGCCACAGCTGCCGGACGGTGGTGACCAAGACGGCAGTATTGGGTCGAGGGCAAGTTGGCGTCTAGCAACTTGTC